>JAQIDB010000082.1 GCA_027858225.1 Candidatus Delongbacteria bacterium | reverse complement strand
ACTATAACAATGATAGACCACAATGGGATTTGAAAAAGTTGACTCCTGTTGAATACAGAAGTCAACTTTTAGAACAACCCCCTTTTTATCATTGTCCTTGACAAAGGGTACAGATTAATATTGCCACCCCCTAAATTTAAATACATATTCTCATCAACGTAGAATTTTTCACCAATATATCCATCACCTGCAATTGTAAGTCCTTTCTCACCTTCAATGATTTCTTTTGCTGTATTATCAGTCAAAGGTACAGAATGATAATTCCTATAAACTGTCACATCTGCATAGTCACCATCAATATTATCAATATAGATTCCTATATTAGTTTCATTATTTTTCCATGACTTTGTTGAAGGATAAGTAGTTGGAGTGAACATATTACGGTCTGTATCATTAAAGAAATCCGTTGGCAACCCGCACATATTTAAAGAAGTTGGATATCTCCACCAAGCACCTTTTTCACCACCGTCAGGATAGCTGTTATTTGGTAAAAGATCATCCATCCAGTCATTTTCCGGTTTACCGCAATACCATAAACCATTATATTCATAGCGAGAACTACTTGTTCCCCAAGCTAAATCAGGATTTCTTGTTCCCTCTGGTAAGGCAACAGCACATTCTATATCAATTACAGAGTAAAGTTCACTTCCAATGATTACATGAGAGATCATAATACCTTTACTTTCATTCTCATGGTATAAAGGAGAGAGATTATCGAACCCTTCTCCATTTCTGTATTCTATTAGAAAATGTTGATCTTCAACTAATTCTATAGATGCAGAGTTCCCATCTGCATCTTCATGAATATCTCCCTCAACAGGTATAATAATCGCGTTTGCAATACCATCAGCTACTTCAGCATCATCTAATCTTTCTCTGACTGTTTTCAATCTTACTTGAGTCTTGTTGCTAACATCGTTTTCAATAATAGTCGGGATATTTTCGAAAATATTATTTGAAATGGTTTGTTGGTTTATAAGATCTTGTGTATGAAAAGGAGGTAATCCATACAAAGCAAAAGGACTTGGGTAAAAACCCTTATGATACATCATATCATAAGCACCAGTTGTGCTAAATGTCATTCCCATACTTTCTCCATCTAAATAACCTCCATATTTACCAGTATCAAAACCTTTGTCCGCAAAATTAAATATATTATGTGCTATTTCATGAGCAATTACTTCGGTTGTAAAATTCAACGCATCAGGATGAAAAACACCATAGATATAATCACTCGTATAATTAGTATAGCCGTCATACAAATAACTATCCTGCTTTGGTACTAGTAATAGCATATTTTCCTTTCCACTCCAGTTTGAATATTGTTCATATTCGTTTAAATCACCGTAGTGTTCAGTGTACTTATCCCTAATTTGCCACTTCAACTCTTCAATTGTACCGTCAAATGAACCATAAGTTTCGTAGCTGTCTAGTTCCCAATATTTAGAACCAGGTTTGGTTGGATCAGTTTCAATTATTACATCTATTATAAAACCTCTAAACATACTTTCATAATATTTTTTAATTGCTAAAGGCAAAAATTCTTCATATGGTAAATCTCCATATAAATCTAGATATTCGTGAATATCAATTATATTACCATCCTCATCAGGAATATTGAACATTACCGGACACAATTGTTGGCTACTTGTATCAGTCTGGAGAGTATTAAATTCTAGTTCAGGAATTGGTTTATTATCTAAATAACCAATATAAACATGCAATTTCCAATGATCTTTGTCTAGCAACTCTGTAGGTGGTTGATTTTCTAACGGCTCGTCAATTGGTCCAAAAAAACTTGCATTTAAAATAGTACTTAAAAGCAAGATGACAATAAAACTAAAAATAGTTCGCATACGACATACCTCATATTATTTTTTACGTTTGTAATATGCCGTATTCACACTTATCTTACTTTTGCAGAGTGAAGATTATGTTGTGAACACGACATATCTTTTCTTAATCGGTTACATGATTTTCTGAGCTAACTTATGTCAGGGGTCATGTAACCGATATTTATTTTTGTATCTCATTTATTACCTTAAATACAACATTTTCTTCGTTTCTTTCACCATTCCATCTATTTTTAATTGATAATAATAAACTCCACTATTCAATTTATCTGCCTGAAATATAGCTGAATGCATTCCTGCATTCACTACTCTATTCACGACTTCGGAAACAAATTGCCCATTACCATTATAAACACTGATTTCCACTTTACCCATATCTTCAAGAGTATATCCAATATTC
>JAQIDB010000080.1 GCA_027858225.1 Candidatus Delongbacteria bacterium | reverse complement strand
ACTATAACAATGATAGACCACAATGGGATTTGAAAAAGTTGACTCCTGTTGAATACAGAAGTCAACTTTTAGAACAACCCCCTTTTTATCATTGTCCTTGACAAAGGGTACAGATTATGCTATTCGCCCTTTTTTATAATTTCTTTTCAAGGATCGCATTCGCAAAAACAAGATCTTCTTCTGTAGTAATTTTTATATTAAAATAGTCACCTTCAACAGGTATAATTTGAATATGATCAGCATATTTTTCCACTAGTGCGGAATCATCAGTTGAGTAAAAGTTGTCTTCGAAGGCTTTTTCATAGGAATTGTGAATTATATCAAACTGGAAAGTCTGTGGTGTCTGAACTGAAAAAAGCTCATCTCTGTTTAAAGTTTCTAAAATAGCTCCTGCCCTCAAAGTCTTAGTCGTATTTTTAGGCTTAACTCCGACTACAGCAGCACCAAATTCAATAGCAGCTTCAATAGAGTTTAATATTGAAGTTTCCGACACAAATGGTCGAACCCCGTCATGTATCAATACAATATCGTCATACCTGCACTTAACTTTTTTTAATGCATTGAAAACAGAATTTTGCCTTTCTTTTCCACCAGATATAACAAGAATAACTTTCTGATAGTCGTTCTTACGGACAATATCATTTTGGACAAATTTAATATCTTCTTCCGGGCAAACCAGAACGATATCATTAATGGAATCTGTTTTTTCAAAAACCTCAATAGTATGTGCTATGATCGACTTGTTTTGGAGTTTTAGATACTGCTTTCTCTTATCAGAATTCATTCTTTTTCCGGATCCTGCAGCAGTGATAATAGCTGTTATTTTTTTCATAGTATCGAGCCAAGTTATATTGCAAGTAATATAATGAAAAAGATTTTATAAAAGAATAAAAAAATTATTCAAAAAATTCGTGAAGCAGAGTTTAACAAGTTTTCTCACTTTAATTTTCTTGATTTTAAAGTTTAAACTCTTATATTGATAATTCCTCTATTTCATAAAGAGGGCTAAAAAAAGCAACATATAAACATAACAAAGGAGTCAAAATGGCTAAGAAAAATATTCTTATCATTGGAGCAGCTGGAAGAGATTTCCATAACTTCAACACTTGCTACAGAGGTAATGTGGACTGCAATGTAGTAGCTTTCACGGCAGCCCAAATACCTGATATTGATGGTAGGAAATATCCGACAGAATTGGCAGGGGAACTTTATCCTGAAGGCATTCCGATCTTTGCTGAAGAACAACTAGTAGAATTGATCAAAAAGCACAATGTTGACGAGTGTATTTTTGCATACAGTGATGTTCCTTACAACAGAGTTATGAATGTAAGTGCAATCGTAAATACTGCAGGAGCTGACTTTAAACTTATTGGTCCTAAGAAAACAGCTCTTAAGAGTACTAAGCCAGTTATTTCAGTTTGTGCAACAAGAACAGGTTGTGGTAAATCACAAACTTCAAGAAAAGTAATCGAACTTCTTATGGCTAAAGGTCTAAAAGTTGTTGCAGCAAGACACCCAATGCCTTATGGTGATCTTGTAGCTCAAAAAGTTCAAAGATTTGCAAAAGTTGAAGATCTTGCTTTACATAAATGTACTATTGAGGAAATGGAAGAGTATGAACCACACGTAGTTCGTGGAAACGTAATATATTCTGGTGTTGATTATGAAGCGATTTTAAGAGCAGCTGAACAAGATCCAAGTGGTTGTGATGTTGTACTTTGGGATGGTGGAAATAATGATTTTGAATTCTTTGATGCAGATCTAAGTATTACTGTTGCAGATCCACACCGTGCTGGTGCTGAATTAAGCTATTATCCAGGTGAAGTTTCTTTAAGAATGGCTGATGTGGTTATTATTAACAAAATGGACACAGCTGCTCCTGAAGATATTCAAACTGTAAGACAAAATATCGCAAAAATTAATCCTGCTGCAATAGTAGTTGACGCAGCTTCTCCAGTTACTGTAGAAGATACTTCATTGATTAAAGGTAAGAAAGTATTAGTTGTTGAAGATGGTCCTACACTTACTCACGGTGAGATGAAATTAGGTGCAGGTACAGTTGCAGCAATGAAATTTGGTGCAGCTGAGATAGTTGACCCAAGACCTTACACTGTTGGTAAATTGTCAGAAACTTTCAAGATTTATCCTAATATCGGTACTTTATTACCAGCTATGGGTTATGGAGATGAGCAGATTAAAGATCTTGAAACTACTATAAATAACACGGAATGTGATACTGTAATTATCGGTACTCCAATGGACTTAAATAGAATCATTAAGATTAATAAACCTACTGTAAGAATAGGTTATGATTTAGATGAAATTGGGAAACCAGATTTAACTGGTGTTATTGATGATTTCGTAGCAAAATATGTAAAAAAATAGTTTTAATACAAAACTAATAGTATATCTAAAGGAGTTATTGTAAAATAGCTCCTTTTTATATTTACAAAATAATAATTATTTTTTAATTTCTTGCAATATAAGATAAATACAAATAAATTCTATAGTTATATAGCAATTCCTGTACCCTGAAATTTCAAGGTAGAAATTTGAAACGAATGAACAGAATATTTAAAGAATTTCGAAAAAGCGATCTTATGATGGTTGTAACATTAACCGTTTTAGTCCTTATTCTTTCGGGTATTCTTTTTATAATTTTTGAGGATGGAATAAATACTCTTTTTGAGGCATTATATTTTTCAGTAGTTACAATAAGTACTGTTGGGTATGGTGATATAACACCCAAAAGCCCTGAAGGTAGGATCATTGTAATGGGTTTGATCTTCTTTGGAATGATATTTATATCAATATTTACAGCAATTATATCGTCAATTTTAATAGCAAAAAAAATTAAGGACGGTCAAGGTATGGGTCGGATAAAATTTAAAAAACATACGATCATTTGTGGATGGAATTGGAGTGTAGAAGGAATAATAAAAATATTATCTGAAACTACCTCCTCTGAAATTGTACTAATAAATGATTTGGACTCTCAGCAACTAAACTCTATAATTGAAAAGTATCCTGATGCAAAAATTCAATTCATTAAAGGGGATTTCTCACACATCAATGTTCTGGAAAGAGCAAATGTATTATTTGCACAGGGGGTTATCATCGTACCTGATAATTCATTAGCTTCATCGCAAGGAGCTGATGAAAAAACAGTTTTTGCAACAATGACCATAAAATCTATCTCTGAGAAAATAAAAGTCTATACACAGCTTAATAGAAGTGAGACAATACCATATATTGAAAGAGCAAAAGTTGATGATTATTTCATATCATCTCAGACAGTACCATACTTTTTATCAACTAATATTGTTTCTCCAGGGTTGAACAGCGTTTTATGGGAATTACTTAGCTATGAAAAGGAGAATGTTCTTAAATTAACTGATATACCTAAGGAATATATTGGTAAAACTTTCAAAGAATTATCTAATTTTTACAAAGAAAAGAAAAATTCCATCGTGATTGCCTTGGTGCAATATCAGGATATATTAAAAATGAAAAATATTGATTCTGCAGATACGAGTTCTATAGATGCTTTTATAAAAAGAAAATTTGAAGAGGCGGGAAGAATGGTAAATGATCTGGAGAAGCGTAGGATATCAATTAATCCTGCAGAGGATTACATTGTAAAAGAATTCGAACATGCAGTATTAATACAGAATAATTAGATCGAGATTTTAAAAGGAGCAGAAATGGTAAATTTTAATGAAAATTCTTTGTTTTCAGGTCTATCAACTGATAAAATCAATAGTATAAAAAAATATTTTAAATCGAACGAATATAAGGCAGGGGATGTTATTATTGAAGAGGACTCTGTTGGAGATTCAATGTTCCTTTTACTCGAAGGCGAGATAATGATAGATAAAAGTTTAGTTCCGTTATTTGAACAAGTCAAAGTGAATCCTGAAGATAGGAAGATAATCAATGTTAAAGAGGACTCCATTTCATATTTTGGTGAAATGTCAATGTTTGATACAAACTTTAAAAGAAGTGCCTCGATTGTTGCAAAAACAGATACAAAAGTTGCTTTTTTATCAAAAAGTGATTTCGAAAATATAATCAGCAAATATCCTGAAATTGGTATTGCTATTCTAAAAAATATAGGTCTAAAATTATCACATCTTCTTGATAAATCTAATGTTGAACTATCTAAACTTATTACGGCATTCACAATGTCTCTTAAATTGTGATGGTAAGCATAATGTTCTGAACTTTTTTAGCTCTTGACTTTATAGCTTAGAAAATGTATTTTTTTAGCTGTTAAATTTATTATTATCATATTTTCTTTAGATTGATTTATTTGTATTATAACTAACTTAATGGAGATTTCATGGCTGATATTGTTGAATTATTAGAATTATGTGTACAGGAAGGAGCTTCTGATTTGCACATTTGTGCAGGCAGTCCACCTGTTATAAGAATAGACGGTGAGCTTGTTAGAGTGAACCACCCTGTTTTGATGCCAAACGAAACAAAAGAGATCGCTTACAGTGTATTAAACGAATATCAAAAAAACGAATTTGAGAAGAATCTTCAAGTTGACCTTTCAACAGGTATAAGAAATTTGGGAAGATTTAGGGTAAATGTCTATAGCCAGAGAGAAGCAATTTCAATTGCTTTCAGAGCAATACCTAATGATATTAGGTCATTCGATGAAGCTGGAATTCCACCAATCGTATCAACTCTTTGTGATAAAAATAATGGACTAATTCTAGTGACCGGACCAACAGGATCCGGTAAATCAACAACATTAGCAACAATGGTCGATAAGGTAAATAGTGAACATCCTCTACATATTTTAACTATTGAAGATCCGATTGAATTTTTACATAAATCTAAAAGAGCTATCGTAAATCAGAGAGAGCTTGGTACTGATTTTAAAGGTTTTAGTTTTGCTTTAAAAGCCGCTTTAAGGCAGGATCCTGATGTTATTCTTGTTGGAGAGATGAGAGACAGGGAAACTATTGAACTTGCATTAAGAGCTGCAGAGACAGGACATTTAGTTATGACAACTTTACATACGAATTCTTGTGCTCAAACTATTGGAAGGATCATTGATTCATTCCCTGAAAATGCTCAGGAACAGGTAAGAACACAGTTAGGTATGATGTTACAGGGTGTTGTTACTCAAAAATTATTACCAAAAATTGGTGGAGGTCGTGTTTTAGCTTGTGAGATTATGATAGGAACTCCTGCAATACAATCTTTAATAAGAGAAAATAAAGTACACCAGCTAGACAGTATGATTCAGGTAAGTCAGAAGTATGGTATGATGTCATTTAATCAACATTTGGTTGCACTTGTAAAAGATGGTTTGATCGAAAAAGATGTTGCAATACATTCATGTAATACTGAGATTAGCATCCTGCTAGATCTTATGGATAGAGAAGGCATTAGATAACAAATAAAGTTGGGGAACTTATGGCAGATGAAATATTAAATTCAAATATTATAATCATTGATGATGATGATGATCTTCGAGAAACATATTATGACCTGTTGATCTCTGAAGGTTTTGTTAATTCTTTTCAAGCAGAAAACGGTGTTGTTGCATTAGGAATGGCAAAAACACAAGATTTTGATCTAATAATTTCAGATCTTAACATGCCTGAAATGGATGGAATAGAAACAATTAAGAAAATCAAAGAATTGCAACCGGAAGTTATGTCAATGATTTTGACAGGTTTTGGAAACATGGATGTTGCGATCAAGGCATTTTCAGAAAGTCATATTAATGATTTCCTATCGAAGCCAGTTGAAAATGAAGAATTAATAGAAAAAATTAAGAGTCATTTATCTAAAAAAGGAACAGTTCAATCTGATGGTCAGATATCTGATATGGTTAGAAAGGAATTTGGAAGTAATAGAAATTACTTTGGTCAATTCCTAATAGATAACGGATATATTAGTGAAGAAGATTTGCTTGAAGCATTACAGCAGCAGAAAGAAACCGGAAAAATGCTGGGTGTAACTTTAGTAGATATGGAGCTAATGACTGAAGATAATCTAGTACTGGCACTTTCAGAGCAAAAGGGATATGGAATAGCAGAAGCTAAGATGTTCCAATCAATCACCGATGAAACCTTGAAGAAAATTCCGGAAGATTTTGCAAGGAAACATACATTGATCCCAATGTCAATCGATGAATTTGGATTAACTGTTGCTATGCTTAATCCTGATGATTTGGCTGTTACAGATAATCTTAAGATGATTGCTCAAATGTCCATAGTTCCGATATATTCAACTAAAGATAAAATTGAGAAGTCAATTGATGATTTATATACTAAACTAGCAGCATCCGATGGAGCAAACTCAGCACTTAACGATGTTTTTGGAGATGATGTAGATATTGAAGAGGTCTCAGCAGCTGCAGAAGATGATGGCGGAGACCAAGATTCTGCTCCAGTTATTAAACTGGTTAATAGTGTATTGGCAAAAGCAGATCTTGATGGTACTTCTGATATTCACATTGAACCTCAGGAGAAATATCTTCAAATAAGATTTAGAAAAGATGGTGATCTGTATATTCCAAAAGGATATGAGAGATTGCCAATAAAATTAAAAAATGCAATGGCTGCAAGGATTAAAGTGCTAACAGGTACTATGAAACTTGATGTAAAGCAGCGTCCTCAGGATGGTAAAATCAGAATGAAAATGAACGGAAGACCAATTGATTTTCGTGTTGGAACTTTACCTACTATCCATGGAGAAAAAATTGTACTTCGTCTTTTAAAAACTGAGGAATTATTCCCTATTGAGGCTATTTTCAACCAAAATCCTGTGTACATAGAAACATTTGTTAGGAATATAAAAAGAAAAGATGGAATGGTATTGGTTACAGGACCAACCGGATCCGGTAAAACAAATACATTAGCATCGGCCTTAAATTATATCAAGAATGTCAGTCTTAATATTGTTGCTGTTGAAGATCCTGTTGAGATCGAGAACGAGGGTATTATACAGTGTAATATTAATAGACAACAGGATTTTAATTTTCAAACAGCGTTAAGGCAGATACTTCGACAAGACCCTGATGTGGTTCTCATTGGTGAGATGAGAGACTATGAAACTGCCCATATTGGTTGTGAAGCAGCCCTAACAGGACACCTTGTGTTCAGTACTCTCCATACCAATAATGCTCCCTCTACAATTACTCGTTTTATTGAAATGGGAATAAAAGATTATTTGGTTGGAACAGTTATTAAATTAATTCTTGCTCAAAGGCTTGCGAGAAGAATTTGTAAAATGTGTAAAAAAGAGCATCCATATGATAAAACAGCACTTATTGGTTTAGGATTAACCGAAGAAGATATAGAAAAAGGAACTTTCTATAAGGGTGCAGGTTGCCCAAATTGTAAAGATACTGGTAGGTCGGGGCGTGTTGCTTTGATAGAGATGATGGAAATGACAAAAAAAATAAGCTCTACAATAATGGCCGGAGGTACAGCTTTAGAGATAGGTGATGTTGCAAAATCGGAAGGAACTTTATGGACATTGAGAGAAGATGCCATCAGACAATTTCAAGCAGGTTATATAGACTTAGAAGAAGCATTAGTTTATGCTATAGATGAGTAAATTATTAAATTTATTTAAAAAAAAAAGGATAAATTATGCCAAAATTCAGGTATGTAGCTAAGGATGTAGCCGGGAAAACAGTTTCCGGAGAGGTCATGGCAGGGGGGCAAACAGAGGTTGTTAATAAGCTTCAGCAACAAAATATGATTCCGGTAAGTATCACAGAAATAAAAATGGATAAAAGTGGTGGTGGGTTTCAAGCTTTAAATGATAAGTTTGCATTACTTACTACTAGCGTAAAATTGTCTGACCTTGTTTTCTTTACAAGGCAAATGGTTACGTTCATTAATGCGGGTGTAACTATAACTAAAAGTATTAAGAATATTGCCGATTCGCACAAAAATGTTTTGCTAAAATCTATTCTGAACCAACTTTATGAGGATATTAATGCAGGTTCTGATTTTTCCAATGCTCTGGCTAAACATCCTAAGACTTTTGACCAGATGTATGTAAACATTGTTAGAGCCGGTGAGGCATCTGGTAATTTGGAAAAAGCGATGAATTCATTAGCTATTTATATGGAAAAAACTGAAAATATGCATCAAACAATTAAATCTGCCATGATGTATCCAAAATTTGTATTAAGTTTTACTGTTGTGATTGTTTTCGTTATTCTTTGGAAAATCATACCAGTTTTTGAGGGTCTATTCAGTAGTATGGGTGGCCAATTACCTGCTCCAACTCAACTGCTTGTTGATGGATCTGAGATAATCCAAAATCACTTCTTCTTATTATTTGGAATTTTTGCAGCAATTTGGTATGGCATTAAAATGGCTTTTAAAACTAAAGTTGTAAACAACAACTGGGAAAAATTTATAATATCAGCACCTATATTTGGTTCGTTAGTAAGACAAATTATTGTATCACGAGTAACAAGTACGCTTGCTTTACTTTTAAGTTCCGGTACTTCAATGCTTCAATCAATAGAGATTGCAGGAAAGGTTGCAAATAATTTTGTTTACGAAGGAGCTTTAAAGCAATGTGGAACAGATGTAAGTAACGGTATAGAGTTATCTGTGGCTTTTAAAAAAGCAAATAGATTTGATGATGTATTAATCCAATTGATTGAAACGGGTGAAGAAACGGGTAAAATTGATGATCTTATGCAAAAAATTGCAGAATTTTATGATCAAGAAGTTGCGTTAAAGATAAAAGGTTTCTCTTCTTTAATGGAACCTTTGTTGATTGTTATAATGGGTGCAGTGATTGGTAGTATCGTTGTAGCTATCTATTTACCAATCTTCACAATGGGTGAAACGCTAGAATAGAAGGGTAGAATTGAAGGGTAGAATAAATTTCAATAGAGTAGTATTTTTAATTTTACTTACCGTATTTATGATAAATTTAAGAGGGGAAACCAACCATAAGGTTCCCCTTTTTCTTTCTATGGTAATTCCTGGTGGTGGACAAATATACAATCAAAAATATATTAAAGCTGGAATTTATATCGCAGCGGAATCGTTATTTATCTATGGTGCGCTCATACAGGATCAAAGACTAAATGATGCTAGAGATGATATTAAAGAAATGAAACTTGATGAAATTCTTGACTCAAGCCAACCTATAGATAATATGGAATTTCTTGTAGATAGGTATAAGAAGGAAAGAAATAATTTTATTTGGATCTCCATTGGTACAGTTCTACTATCTGCGGGTGATGCATATGTGGATTCATATTTTTCAGAATTTAAAAGAGACATAATCATTCAGGGTGATAAATTGTCAGTATCTCCCACCTACGGTGGATTAGCTTTTACATACACTTGGTAATTTTTTTTAAATAATTTTATTTCAATTTCTTATTTTTTTGTTATATTATTTTCAATGAAAAAAACAAACATAAAATATTTATTTAATTCCGATATTCTTCGCTATGAAGATATTTTTGTTTGTATCCCTGTTCCTGCTTTTTAAATACGAGTAATTTACTCAACACAAGAATACAACCTAAATATATATATAATTGTTAAAATGGAGAAATATTATGAAATTGCCATATGCTGAACCTTTTAAGATCAAAAGTATTGAAATGCTTAAAAGAACAACTAAAGAAGAAAGAGCAACATTGATAAAAGAAGCAGATTATAATCTTTTTAATTTAAAAAGCGACTACGTTTATATTGATTTGTTGACTGATTCAGGAACTGGAGCAATGAGTGATAAGCAATGGGCAGAAATAATGATCGGAGATGAGAGTTATGCTGGAGCTAGATCATATTACAAATTGAAAAACACAATTAAAGATCTTTTAGGGTTTAATTATTTTTTACCTACTCATCAGGGAAGAGCCGCTGAGAATGTTCTTTTTTCTGTTCTTGTAAAAGAAGGTGATATTGTACCTGGTAATTCTCATTTTGATACGACAAAAGGTCATATTGAATTCAGAAAGGCAAAAGCGATAGATTGTACAATAGATGAAGCATTTGATTCAACACTGATACATCCGTTCAAAGGGAATGTTGATACAAATAAGTTGGAAAAAGTGCTTACAGATAATCCAATTGAAAAGATCCCGATGGTCATAATGACAATTACCAATAATACTTCAGGTGGACAACCTGTATCTATGGAAAACCTGAAAGCAGTTTCTGTGCTATGCAAGAAGTATGGTACTAAGTTAATCATTGACAGTGCCAGATTTGCAGAGAATGCTTACTTTATTAAAATCAGAGAAGATGGTTATCAGGATAAAACGATCAAAGAAATCGTAAAAGAGACTTTTTCTTATGCTGACGGAATGACCATGAGTAGTAAGAAGGATGCTATAGTTAACATGGGTGGATTTATTGGACTGAGAGATGAGGAAATCTTTAAGCAAGCTTCTACATTCAATATTATTTATGAAGGATTTATTACTTACGGTGGAATGAGTGGTAGAGATATGGGAGCTTTAGCACAGGGGCTGGATGAAGGTACTGAATTTGATTACCTAGAATCAAGGATCGAGCAAGTTGCTTATCTTGGTCAGAAAATGAAAGATTACGGTATTCCAGTTATGGAACCATTTGGTGGACATGCAATTTTTGTTGATGCTAAAAAATTCTTTCCACATATTCCTCAAAGTGAATATTCAGCTCAGTTATTGGGTATTGAGCTTTACATAGAAGGTGGAGTCAGAGGAGTAGAGATCGGAACTTTATTGGCAGACAGAGATCCTATTACAAGAGAAGACAGGTGTCCAAAGCTGGAACTACTTAGATTAGCTTTGCCAAGAAGAGTATATACAAACAACCATATGGATTACATTGCAGCATCAATGAAGAATGTTTTCGATAGAAGAAATGAATATAAACATGGATTTAAAATATTAGAAGAAGCACCGATAATGAGACATTTTACAGTTAAATTAGACAGAATATAACTAAAGGAAAACCTATGAAAAACATGATAAATACAGATAACGCTCCTAAAGCAATAGGACCTTACAGTCAGGCAATCGAGAAAAATGGAATGCTTTTTATATCTGGTCAGCTACCAGTTAATGTTACTACAGGTAAAATAGTTGAAGGTTCTATTATCGAACAAACTGAGATGGTCTTTGAAAATATCGAATCTATCTTAAAAGAAGCCGGTTATACTTTTGATGATGTAGTTAAAACAACATGCTTACTCTCTGACATGGCAAATTTCAAAGGAATGAATGAAGTATATGCCAAATATTACAGCGCTCCATTTCCTGCAAGAGCAGCCTTCGCTGTAAAGGAATTACCATTGTCTGTAATGATTGAGATCGAAACTATAGCAATAAAGTAACTTACAATACAAAATAAACTGAGATAAATATGATCAATAACGAACTAATTAATCCTAAGTCCATTGTAATTGTTGGAGCATCCGAAAGTCCTTCTAAAATTGGTGGAAAAGTGCTTAAAAATATAATCGAAGGAGATTATAAAGGAGTTCTTCATGCAATTAATCCTAAAGAGGAAATTGTACAAGGAATTAAATGTCTTAAACCTGAGGATATGCCTAATATAGATTTGGCAATTATAGCTGTAGCAGTTAAATATGTAAAAAGTTATGTTGAATTCTTTATAAAAAATAAAAATACAAAAGCGTTTATTATTCTTTCTGCCGGATTTGGAGAAATGGGTGAGGAAGGTAAAAAATTAGAACAAGAAATCGTTGACATTATTAATGAGCATGATGCTTCTCTAATTGGACCAAATTGTATTGGTGTTTTAACTTCCAATTATAATGGTATATTTGCCGGTCCAATCCCTAAGCTTGATCCAAAAGGTTGTGATTCTGTAAGTGGATCAGGTGCTACAGCAGCTTTTATTATTGAAAAAGGGATGCCTATGGGATTATCATTTTCCAGTCTTTTCTCGGTTGGGAATAGTGCTCAGATAGGCGTAGAAGAAGTGATGAAATACTGGGATGAAAACTTCGATCCTGAGAAAAGCTCAAAGATCAAATTACTTTACATGGAAAACATCGACAAACCTAAAATGTTACTTAAGCATGCTAAATCATTAATCAAAAAAGGTTGTAAAATAGCTGCTATAAAAGCAGGGAGTTCAGATGCAGGTAGTAGAGCGGCATCATCTCATACAGGAGCTCTTGCAACACCGGATAAAGCAGTTGAAGCTCTTTTTAAGAAAGCAGGAATCGTAAGATGTTACGGTAGAGAAGAGTTGATCTATACAGCATCAATATTTACACAAAAAGAATTAAAAGGTAAAAATATAGCTATTATTACCCACGCAGGTGGTCCGGGTGTTATGCTAACAGATGCTCTTTCTCAAGGAGGAATGTTTGTTCCACATATTGAAGGTAAATATGCAGATGAATTAATCGAAAAATTATATCCGGGATCATCGGT
>JAQIDB010000079.1 GCA_027858225.1 Candidatus Delongbacteria bacterium | reverse complement strand
TCATAAAAATTTTCAGAGAAAACAGAAAATGACTCAAAATGCAGAAAATAATGAGATGTCAGACTTAAATGAATTGTAGAAATATATTATTACGCAGTCTGGGGAGCCTTCCCCTACATTCTTGGTGTTCTTGTGTATTTGTGGTCAATTATTAATTATTAATTCTCAATTGCTTTTCGCCCACTCATTCAACTTCTTAACTGGATTTTTAAATGCTTTGTACATTCTTTCTGATGCATCAACAAGAAACTTTATCATTTTACTCCAATCGTCCTTATCGAAAACATTTACACCTGAGAGTTCGTATTTTATACTACAAGTAACTTTATCATCCTTTCTGTCCCATATCAGTTCATTTCCGAAAGCTGTCTCGATCTTATCTTTCATTTTGTAAAGGAAATCAAAGAATTTCTCATTTTCTTCTTTATCTCCTCTATTGACATAAATAGTTGATTGTGCATTCTTACCCGAAACTATCAGGTTTAAACTCAACCCGGGCATACCCATACTTTTTCTCAACCATCTAGATTGGGTTGTTGAGCTGTTTTCATATAAATCATGCGTACTATTGCTGGCCTGTAAATATTCTTTCCAAAATTCTGTCCTTATATTATATCTGTTCTTTAAATTTTCCTGAGTCTTAATTTCTTCTTTAGCTTTATTAGCCATACTGATCGAATAATCTTCTGTATCTTTAACCGGTAATATTTGTTCTATATTTAAGAATAATTTCTCATCTAAAGCAAAAGGTGTCACTTTAAAACACTGTGCCCTTATACCATAAATCATGAGCCATAACACAGTTGAAGTCACTTCCTTCCGAAATTTACCTGCAACCATTATTAACCTTTGAGTAGCACGTAGATTCAAAGTAAGTTCTTCATATTCCTGATCATCGAAAAATTCAGTAAGTAATTCTTCCGCTTGTTTACCATCATAGTATTTATCCAAATATAACTGATATATATCTCTTATATTATCCTTAGTAAGACTTGAGCAATAGGATGCGTATTTTATAACCTGCCATGTTACGTCCTTCCCACTATCATCTAGTTTGTTCTCTATTATTACTAAATTCCCTTGTTTGTCTAATGCAAGTAGATCCAGTCTTTCTTTTGTGTCATTAAAACCATCGAATTCTTTCTGGATGATTAGTAGTTCTTCACCTAGTGATTCAGGATTGTCAGCTAGCCATTCTTGTAAGTGTTCTCTTTCTTTAAATTTTAGTTCGGAGAAAGTGCATTCTTTTAGCTTTGTGATCTTATTTTGAATTTTATTTATTTGGTACATAATGACCTCGTTCAATTATTTTATCAAATTCTCAAGTGTATAATCGCTATCTCGTTTGGTTTAATGAGTTTCATTATTCCCTATTTCCTCTATAATATTATAATCAACTTAACATTTTTTATTTAAAGCCGTCCTCGCAACACGAAAACCGAGGTAGAAGCAACTGCTGTACGGGTTGAATTCGTAGCGATCCGCAACCCGGCAGCGGCTACAGCCGTGGCTACACGTCCCGCCACGAACAACACGGGTAGTACCCGAATTTGTACCCATAGGATTAGTCTGACTACGCGATAGATAAGAACCGTACCTATCACTGCACCATTCCCAAACATTACCACTCATGTCATAAATCCCGAGTTCATTTGGTTGTTTTGTTCTAACAGGATGTGTCTTATCACCTGAATTTTCTACATACCAAGCAACATCATTTATATCATTTGAACCCGAATATTTATATCCACGAGATTCGTTTCCACCACGAGCAGCGTATTCCCATTCTGCTTCAGTCGACAATCTGTAAGTTACACCTTCCATTTCGCTGAGTTTTTTACAGAATTCAACCGCATCACACCAACTTACTTCCTCAACAGGTAAGTTATCTCCTTTGAAACGACTTGGATTAGTTCCCATTACTGCTTTATATTGTGCTTGTGTAACTTCGGTCTTTCCAATATAGAAATCGCTAATTGTTACACTGTGCTCCGGCCAACAATTTTCCATCAAATCATTAATTTCATCTCCCATTTCAAATGTTCCACCTTCCACAAAAACCATATCGATTATAGGTTCTGGTTTATACTCTTCTCTTGCTTTGAGTATTTCATCATTAAATTTCTCTTGTGTTAAAATTCCGACTTCATAAAGTTTTACGATATCTTTCAATGTATCCCAATAAGATAATTCTTTAAGTGCATTTAATTGTTCTTCTGATAATTTCGACATTATATTCCCCTATAATAAAATTTATATATATTACACTTCTACTCCTAATCAAATAGAGTCATAACATTATTATCATCCTGAACTTTATTCAGGATATTTTGTGTTATTCAACTATTCTGTAATTCATCTCAGTATTAGAAGTTCTTTTTGAAATAATTGATATATCTTGATCTGTAATCTTAGGATCTGAAACCAAAATTATTTCCGCTTCATAATTTTCTTTACTCTGAATAGGTTTTATATAATAATCTAATGGGTAATTACCAATCATTTCTCCTTTTATTTTTGAATTTTTCAATTTCATTCCGTATGGCATTTCACTAATCGTCCAATCCGTTAAATGACATTGTATTTCCAGATTAATACACTTAATATTATCTATCTTTTCTATCTTTTTAAATGTTGTTTGCCCTTTAATATTTTCTGTTTCTATTTTTACTCCATCAGATAAAAGATCCAGTGCATAATTCTTTGTGTTTATAGACCATACATCCCCCACTTTCACCAGATTATTTGTACCATGAATATCATCATCAGTTGCAGCAAAACTTTCCGAAACCGATATAAAATTACTTAAAAAAGTAGATATCTCATTTGAAACTGACTTACCTTCAATTTTATATACAGTTTCACCTTCAATAGATTCTACTTCTATTTCGGTGTCTTTCGCCAAATATTCCTTCATTAATTTTTCATCATTATTCGTTGTTGAACAGTTTGTTATTTGGAACTTAACTTTCTTCTGTGCTTTTAATTCATTAACTATTAATACAGTTACAACTCCGTCAATTTTTGCTTCATAAACTAAAGAATCTATCTCTTCGGTTTTCCCTTTGATCACTACCTTATTCAATTCTGAAAAAGTACCTGTACCATAAATACGATATTTATCTCCCACTTTATATGGATTTGACATGCAGATTTTATAATTTTGAGCTAATGTTGTAGAAAATATTAGCGTTAATACTAATAAATAAATTATTTTTTTCATATTCATGTTCTTATCCTTTTATTACTTAATATGCATCTATTTTATTTAATAGATTTAAAATAGTTCAATCAACTATATGAGTCCTCGCAACACGAAATCCGAAGTAGTAGAAACCGTAGCTAGGTATGAGGGTGCTACGATTAGCAACTCGGCAGAAGGAAGCACCGGTGAGCCAGAAACCGCCCCGCAGAACACGATACGTACCACTAGTTAGTCCTGTTGGATCAGTCTGTGCATCACTCGTATATGATCCATACCAATCCCAACACAATTCCAATAAGTTACCGCTCATATCAAAGATACCAAGTTCGTTAGGTTGTTTAGATCCGACAGGGTTTGTTGATCCCAGACTTCCCAATTTATTACCGAAGTACCAAGCAACATCATCTACATCATTCGAACCCGAATATTTATAACCTCGAGATTTGTTTCCGCCACGAGCCGCGTATTCCCACTCAGCTTCAGTTGGCAACCTATAAGTTACTCCTTTCATTTTACTAAGTTTTTTACAGAACTCAACCGCATCATACCAACTTACTTGCTCAACAGGTAAGTTATCTCCTTTGAAATAACTTGGATTAGTTCCCATTACTTCTTTATATTGTGCTTGTGTAACTACCGTTTTACCTATGTAGAAATCACTTACAGTTACTTTGTGAACTGGCCGTGAACCATTGGGTAAATCGCCTATCTCATCACCCATTTGAAATGTGCCACCTTCAACAAAAACCATATCAATTCCTAAACTTATAGGTTCTGGCTTATATTTTCCTCTTGCTTTTAAAATTTCATCATTGAATTTATCTTGAGATAAAATTCCTACTTCATAAAGATTTACAATATCTTTCAACTTATCCCAATAAGGTAGTTCTTTAAGTGCAGTTAGTTGTTCATCAGTTAGCTTTGGCATAATTACCTCTAGTTTTCATTCATCCATCTTTAACTTACTTCTTATCTTAACCCATTCCTCTGTTAACTCATCGTTCATTTTATTAAATATTTTTGAAGATAATAATATGCCTGCACTTGATTTAGCAGCCTCATAATCTGAAAACAAATCAATGATGCACGCTTTAGCTACATTAGTTTCCGCTCCAACATTATTAAGAAAATGATTATAGAGACTTTTATATACATTTTTATATCTTCTGAGGAGAATCTCTAATGATACCCACTGTAATACTAATTCAGTAGTAAATAAAGTTTGTGTTATCCATATTAGGAAATGAATATTTTCAATTTTATAGATAAATAGTCCTAACCAAAGGAGTAAATATAAACCAATTATTACTCTTCTTTTTATAAGCATCTTAGCAATGACAGAGTTACTGAAAAATGCATTCTCCATTGTATTAGCTGCCAGTTTAATAAATGAAGGTTTTAATGTATTGTTATAATATTTTTTAGTACTTTCAATTATTATATTAACACCTAATGAATTTGACAAGAATTGTTTTTTCCTTTTACTCTCAGCTTTCGGAACTAAATATAATTTTGAAATCATAGAAGAAAAAAAATAAATTACAATCAAAAACATAAACGTTCTTGAAGTATATTTATGAATAACTGGATAATCAACTATAAATGGAAGGACTAACGAAGTCGTAGCCAAAATCCAAAATAGTATAAAATTCGATACTCCAATTTTTTTGGGAGCTTTGTAGTATTTTTCTATTTCATCAACTCTTTCTTCATTTTCTTTCATAATTCTGGCACCATTTTTTTTATTTCAAGTTCTGCACTAAATGTATTGTTTGCTTTTTCATATTCTCTAGCTTTGTTTACTATTCTTTTCGCACGATCAACTTTATCTTTGATATATTGTGCTGTATCATAATTGTAGCTAAGATTATCCCAAAAATGATAAAAATAATCTTTTTGATTGCTACACAGGAAATAACTTTTGTTCAAAATGTACTTTTCTAATGAAAAAGTTATATATGGATAATTTTGTTGAGCATTCCAATATTTTATTAAGCGTATTAGTGGTTTGATTAAATAATTCTCTTCCTTGTTTCTATATTGTATTAACTTGTTATGGCTATCAGAATCAGTTGACATCCAATCACTATAGTCGTTTGCAGGTGAGGGGATTTGATAACCATAGTTATCTATCGCAGGTACAAGTTCAAATTTGATATGATTTAATTCTAATACAATTGTAGGTGATGATTGATAAATTTCAGATCTTTTATATTTTGATTTCACGAAATCTCTTAATTTATTGAGATAAGTTTGTGGTTTGAGCAAAGCTTTAGAAGTATCAAAAACAACCATTAAATCAATGTCTGAATTCATATCAGCTTTTCTTGGTAAAATTGTACCTCTCATACTTGATCCAAATTGGAAAGATTCTTTAATATCACTACCAAAACAAAGTACAAGTCCCACTTCTAATGTTAGAATTGACTTTAAAATACTTTCTTTTTCTTCAGTTGTAAGCACTAATTCACTTGCTAAATTTGTCAAAAATGTATTTACACTCATGTTTTATCCATACGCAGGAAAACTATTCCCTAATATGTCCCTCCATCTATTTATTGAATTTTCAATAATTTCAGCTTTCTCATCTCTTACTGCACATAATGCGTTAAATGTAGAATAAGTAAAAATTTTCAAAGCATCTACTTTAGACTTGCATTCACGGTATGGGCTAATAATTCCACCATAAGATACTGGATCATGTAATGGTTCTTCAATTAGAGCCTTACCATTATCAAAAAAATAATATAAAGCATCAGAGAACTTCTCGATTTTAAAATCTTTAAATATTCTTATAGCCAGCATTTCTAAATAAAAAGAAACAAATGGATAATGCTTATTTCGATTCCATGCTTTAATCATTTTAACAATTGGTACTAAATTCCCATTATGCTGACTATTTTCTTCAGTCATCAATTCTGCATGATATTTCGGATTTGTTTGTATTTCTCCAGTTGTATTTGCGTTTATTATATGATACCCATCCCCACCTCTTTTAAAAGAAGGAACAACGTCAACTTGAAAATCCGAAAAACATATTGTTATTGCTTCACCATTTTTACTAATATTTTTAGTTTCAGAATAATAATTATTCAGAATTCTTAGCATTTCATCAAAGATGTATCTTTTACTTCCTGGTAAATAATATGTCATCGGATTTAAAACTATAAATATATCTATATCAGAATCAGATAAAGGCGCAATCATAGTGGATCTAGAATATGAACCAGTCAAAAATGTATCTTCTATTCTCATTTCTTTAGATAATAAATTTCTGATATTGTTATGCCTAGTTGATACATTACTTAACTGAGCTGATGTAATCTCTAAATTTCTTCTAAATTGAGAAAACGATTCGGAAATTGTTTTAGCCATAGAACTATCCTTGTTTTAAAAACACTTTTTAATATTTATCA
>JAQIDB010000069.1 GCA_027858225.1 Candidatus Delongbacteria bacterium | reverse complement strand
ACTATAACAATGATAGACCACAATGGGATTTGAAAAAGTTGACTCCTGTTGAATACAGAAGTCAACTTTTAGAACAACCCCCTTTTTATCATTGTCCTTGACAAAGGGTACAGATTATGTCTGCCTTTAATTGTATTAAATTTTTCCGATATTCTTAACTAGGTTTTAGTTAAACAAACACATACTCATCTTTATTCTCATAAGGTAAATCAGATAGTAATTCGTTCGTGCATCCTTTGGTTAGTGCTAAAATAGATGTATTTGCAATTTTCTTGAATGGATCGGTCAAGTACCCCAGTTTTACAACGATAAGGTCTTTATTTATATAGTCAATATCCATTGCTTCAAACATTGTAACATCAGTAAAACCAATATGTTTAGATACGATTATCAGTTCAAAGATTTCTGTTGAAAAAAGTACCATGTCTGAGCTGAACGGTCCCCAGTTCTTTATAACTTTTCCTGTAAGCTCTACCGGAGTGCAGTTCATTGTATCATAGAAACCACAGACTGTAATAGAGATAGTTTCCCCGATATGATCAGAGCAATAGTTTATAGCTTTAGTATCATAAATACCTGCTACAAGGATATTTTTATTCAGTGATAAAATTCTTTCTTTTTCATTAATCAGAAGCTTAAGCATTGTTGTATTATCACCTGTAGAACCTGCTGTAGGATTATCTCCTGAGTCAGATAGGAACGTAAGTTTTTCACTTTGATCTAATGCGATCTTCAAAGCTTTTTCAGGTTCATAGGAAGGGACAGAGAAATTAAACTCAGAGCTCTTTTTCTTGAACATTCCAGATAACTTTATAGCTACCTCAGAAGCCTTTTGCTTATTTCCTTTAGTGACGACTAGAGTTGTAACTCCATTATCTTCCGAATCGGCCCAGGGAAATCCAAGTAAATATGATGCTGCTAAGATTTCGTCATTTTTTTCATATTCTTTTAACTCAGATATCAAAGATCTCATTGGTTCGGAATCGGTTTCTGACTTTTCTCCTGCTATCATGATCGGTAATTTAGCTAAACCCATTTGCAGATCAAGTTTGTTCTCTAAAGTTAATCTACATATTTCAGCAGCTTTTTCACCTGTTTCATAAACATCTATATGCGGAGCAGTTTTAAAACCTACGAAAGCATTGGCATTACTGGTCATTTTATTTGTTATTGTTGCGTGCATATCCAAGCCGCAAATGATCGGGATATCCGGATAAATTTTTCTGAGATCAGAAAGTAGATCACCTTCCGCATCTCCGATGTCAACAATTCTCATTGAACCGTGCAAAGCTAAAACAATTGCATCCAATTTCCCGTAGGATCTGATATATTCAAAAAACTTCTCTTTCAGGTAGATATAATATTCTTTGCTGATGAGTCCGTTGGGTACAGCTTTTGCGAAAATCGTAGGTAGTATCTCGTAATCAGGATATTTTTCAAAATATTCAATTATACCTTTAGCCATGATGTAGCTATCAGCATTTGAGAATATTTCTTCTTTGTGAAAAACTATAAAATCTTTTTCATCTGTAATGATAGGATTAAAACTATTTGATTCATGGAAAAACCCACCTATAGCAATTTTCATTATATTTCCAGTGATTTTATTCTTTTGATAGCTTCAGCATCTGTGATCTTAGATTCAAATTCAGACATCTCTCCACCCATGTGAATATGGTCAGGTCTAAAAGTCATTCTGCTATCAATTTTTCTATGAACTGCAAGGTGGATTTCAGATGCATTTGTCTCTCTGATAAACTCTGTTACATTATTCTCTCTGAGACCAGCTCCAGGCATGATGATTATTCTATTGCCGGCTTTTTGTATGAGCTCAGCTATCAGGGAAGAGCCATCAATTGCACTTTTCTGTTGTCCCGAAGTTAAGATCCTATCTGCTCCGATTTTAATGATATCTTCTAAAGCTACGAATGGATCGACAGTCATATCAAAAGCTCTGTGAAAAGTAACATTCATCGGTCTTGCAAGTTCTATAAGTTCTTTAGTTCTTTCTATGTCAATAGTTCCATCAGTCTTTAAGATACCTATGACAACACCGTCAACACCAAGTTCTCGGTATTGAATAATATCCTGCTTCATAACCTCAAATTCGATATCAGAATAACAGAAATCACCACCTCTCGGTCTGATTATGACCTGAAGTCCAATGCTGATTTTTTCTCTGGAAACTTTGATAGATCCGTAGGATGGAGTTGTACCTCCCTCGATAAGATTATCACAAAGTTCTACTCTGTCAGCACCACCTTTTTCAGATTCAATAGCTGACTCAACAGAATCAAGACATATTTCTAGTTTAAATTTTTTCATGTTTATCCATTAATTTATTTTATCAGAGAAACAAATTCATTTGTGGATATAACTCTTTCAACAACTATATCTGCATCTTGTCGGAGTACAAATTCAGATAATCCAATTTCTGTATTTTCGCTACCCCAGTCATAAGTATAACCCAATCGTGTCCAAGGATACCTTTGAGGAAAATAAGAATACAAAATATTACTATTGAACCAATCTACATATTCTGTATCTACACTATCAGAAAAAGCAAGTTCACAGATATTATCAGTGATCTCAGAATCTGGTGCAGGTCGAAAAAGATCTTCAGGTGAAGCCCAAAATTCCACAAAATGAGAATGCTCTGATACAGGAGGGAGTCCTAATAATTGTCTAAAACGTAATGAAGGTTCATTTACATCAATAGCATGGTTAGTAACCCATTTTTCCAGATCAGGAACAGCTGTGACCCAAGTATCTCCCCACCAACAGGTAATTGTACTATCGACAGGATAACTATCAGGGTACCTTGTCCAGCTTATTACTAGTACCTGCGAACTATCTGGCGACCAAAGGAGATCAGGATTACTTGGAATAATTGCGGTCAGACCATCATAAATTTCACTTTCTTCAGCTAAAATCGCATCAGATATAGCATTTGAGTACATCTGCTCGATAGTAATTTGAATATCAGATTCTGATTCTGTTACATTGCAGCAACCCAGGATAAATAGAGCTATGATTATAGCTAGAATGGATGTTCTAATAAATGGTTTCATACTAAATCCATATTCATTAATTTCAAGAATTTTAATTTATAGACTTTCATTGAATTTATCAAGTTTAAATGTAAGACAGCATTGTCAGAAATAAGAAAGGCAGACTAAATAGTCTGCCTTAAGAGAGTCACACTAGCATCTATCTTACTTTGCTGTTGTTTCTGATAACGTTCTTCTTCGTCACTGGCAATTTCCCGCCATCTACAGCAACAACATAGTAGAACATTTTATTATCGATATACTCGTAACTCCAACTTTCTTCACCAAATACTCCATCAAGAGAAATATCAGCATAAGTACCATTAGGATCTATAGAGGCATATACTTTATATCCTGTTGCTCCACTAACAGCATCCCAAGTTAAATTAAAATCTAATCCAACAACTTCAGCTACAACATTTTGAGGTGCACTTAAAGGTTGAATTAACCCTTGCCACTCTAGATATGGGTATCCACTATTTAAAGCAGAATGTATATTCCATATAGGAGTAGTAAAATCCCAACTCACATAATTCGCTTGTACCATCATCTCAGCAGTTGTTTTACCAGTTCCACCGACACTTGTTGCTTGTCCTGAAGTTTCAACATCCCAGTAGCAGCTTGTAATAAGCGATGGTTCCATACTCATATCTTCGCCAATAAATCCACCAGTTGATGAAATTCCTGTCATAAAACCAGTAGAAAAGCAGTTTGTAATAGTGATTGGTTCCATTGAGAAAGACATGCAATTACCAATAAATCCACCTACTACGCCTCCAGAAGTTGAAGCATCTCCTAATGAATAGCAGTTTGTAATAGTGACTGTTTCCATCATCGCATCGATAAAACCTATAAAACCACCACAGTTACCGTTTAAGCTTGTTGCATCCCCTATAGAATAGCAATTTGAAATATTGCCGGCAAAAACATATCCTGCAAATCCTCCTACTTCTCCATAATCAATGCTTGATACAACATCTCCTTCACTATAGCTGTTGTTAATATTTCCCAAACTACTTCCAACTAAACCTCCAACATGGCTTTCGCCAGAAGTAATGCATGCGCTATGACTATTGTCAATATTTCCACTATTATCTCCAACTAAACCACCAATCTTTGATCCTCCAGAAGTATTGCCCTCACTATGGCTATTATAAATACTTCCATTATCATTAAATCCAACTAAACCACCGACTGTATATCCATCTGAAGTAATACTTCCGGACGTATGGCAATTGGTAATAGTACTGTTATTGTTAACTCCGGTTAAACCACCAGAATAATCGGATGTCGTATAATCAACATTTTCCAGTATAATATTAGCAACCTCAGTATCTTTGATAATACCAAATAACCCAGTGTCATTATTACTATTATTTATGTACAAGTTAGAGATAGTGTAATCCTGACCATCTAACGTACCTGTGAATTCATTCAACCAATAGCCTATAGGGATAAATCCTTCTCCACTATTCCAAGTGGTTGTAATACTTGCATCAATATCATTTACAACAATATAGTTTGCACTCAAATACAAATTCATGTTTTGAAGCTCATCAACGTTACTAATTTGATAAGGATCACCTACAGTTCCGTCGCCACCTGCGAAAGGTGGTATTAGTCCCTGCCACTCTAAATATGGGTATCCACTATTTAAAGCAGAATGTATAATCCATATAGGAGTAGTAAAATCCCAGTTAGTAAAGGTTGATTGAGTGTTCATCTCAGCAGTTGTTTTACCAGTTCCACCGTCTGAAGTTGCTTGTCCTGAAGTTTCAATATCCCAGTAGCAATTTGTTATATCGATTGTTCCCATCATGCTCATAGAATTACCAATAAAACCACCAGTTCCAGAAACTCCGTCTACAAAACCAGTAGAAAAGCTGTTTGTAATAGTAACTGATCCCATATCAACCCAGGATTGACCAATAAAGCCACCTACTATACCATCGGTAGCAATAATATTTCCTTCACTATAGCAATTTATAATATTGATTTCTCCATCCACTGCATCGAAATTACCAATAAAACCGCCTGCACTTCCATCAAAACTTGTTACATCTCCTAAAGAGTAGCAAGTTGAAATGTCACCACTATAAATTCTTCCTGCAAATCCTCCTACAATACCCCATAAAGTACTTTCAACATTCCCTTCACTATAGCTATTGCTAATATTTCCATTAATAACTCCTACTAAACCTCCAACTTCGTATTCTCCAGAAGTATTGCATGAACTATGACTATTATTTATTTCCCCAAAACGATTCTCTCCAACTAATCCACCAATAGCACTTCCATTTGCAGTAATATCTCCAGTTGTATGGCAATTGTTAATAGTACTATAATTGTTAAATCCTACCAGACCACCTGAAAAACTTGATGTAGTAATATCAACATTAGCTAGTATAATATTAGAAACTTCAGTATGATCGATTGCACCAAACAACCCATTGTAATGAGTTATGTTGTTGATATACACGTTAAAGATAGTGTAGTTTTGACCATCTAATGTACCAGTAAATTTATTGGTATCATCACCAACAGGTATAAATCCTGCTCCACTATTCCAAGTTGTAGTAATGCTTGCATCTATATCGTTAACGATGATATAATTTGCACTCAAAACCAAATTCATATTTTGAAGCTCGACAGCATTACTAATTTGATAAGGATCACCTACAGTTCCGTCTCCACCTGCAAAAGGTGGTACTAGTCCTTGCCACTCTAAATATGGGTATCCACTATTTAAAGCAGAATGTATCTCCCACACAGGTGTTGCAAAATCCCAGTTTAAAAAGGTCGCTTGAGTGTTCATCTCAGCAGTTGTTTTACCTGTTCCACCTTCTGAAGTTGCCTGTCCGGATGTTTCAATATCCCAATAGCAATTGGTGATTACTTCGGGTCCCCCTAAGTCTACTTTACCTCCAATAAACCCACCAACTAAAGAATCTCCAGTAACAATACCTTTTGAATAGCAATTTGTTATTATCACTGAATCCATATCCAAAAAAACTTGACCAATAAAACCACCACTGATACTATTAATTAAAGTAGTAGTATTACCTAAAGAATAGCAGTTTAAGATATTACCACCCAAAACAAATCCCGTAAATCCACCTGCAGGACCTCTCGTAGTAGATACATTCCCTTCACTATAACTGTTGGTTATATTTCCATTATTATTTCCAACTAAACCACCAACCCTGTATCCTCCAGAAGTATTGCATGCACTATGGCTATTATTAATAATTCCAGAATCATTATATCCTACTAAACCACCAACTGAAACTTCATCCGAAATAATACTTCCAGATGTATGGCAATTATTAATAGTACTATTGTTGTTAACACCGACTAAACCACCCGAGAATTGCGATGTCGTAAAATCAACATTTTCCAGAATAATATTAGCAATTTCAGTATAATAGATAATACCAAATAATCCAGTGTCATTATTACTATTATTTATGTACAAATTAGATATAATGTAATTCTGACCATCTAATGTACCTGTGAATTCATTCATCCAGTAGCCTACAGGTATAAATCCTTGTCCACTGTTCCAAGTTGTAGTAATGCTTGCATCAATATCGTTAATAACGATATAGTTTGCACTCTTGAACAAATTCATGTTTTGAAGCTCATCAACATTACTAATTTGATAAGGATCACCTACAGTTCCGTCCCCACCTGCGAATGAGAATAACTTAACGCTTAATGTAAGCATCAGAAAGATCATACTGATTTTTTTTAACATACTGGCTCCTTTATAATTAATTTTTTTTTATAAACTGTGAGTAAGATTATTTTAATCGCAAATATTATGCCAAAGAAAAAGCAAGGTTCAGGTAGCTATAAATTCGTGAAAGTTAAAGTTTGATAAAGTACTATTTAAGTGTTAATAGGTACTATTATTAGTCAACTCGTTTTTCATCTTGATTCCTTTTAAAATATTTTATACTTTTAATTAATCAAAATACGGAAGATAAATGAAATCATATATTTCAATAGTACTTATCCTGATAATAAATTTGTCTGCAATGACATTAAAGGAAGCATACGATCTTGGGCAGCCGTCGGGGGAGTATGATAAAGTCGTAATTCTTGAGAAAGGTCAAGTATATGAAGGCGGTATTTTTTTAGGATGGTTTTACAATCCGTTTACATACAATGATGAAAAGTTAGATGAAATAAATGTTAAGATCGAAGGGTATGGTGCAATAATTGATCTAAAGAACGGTCAAATAAATTTTGGTTATACCGGAAATAAATTGGATATCGACAGCTGTGTGATTTTAAATGGGACAGTTAGATTTAGCGGTTGTTCAAATGGTGCGGGAGGTTATATAATACCCTTTGGTTCTATAAAAAATGTAACATTTTACAATTCCATTGATTATGGTGTCAGATTAGAAAGTGCAGGACTGGATATGGAAATCAACAAAAATTTAGTAGTTAACTGCATTACTACAGGTCCTGATTTTCCTCAATATAACAGCTTGCCGACAGATTTTTTACGAACAGGAACCAGTTATTCTTTTTCGATGTTTCCGTGGTTTGGCATTCCAGAGATCACTGAGAATTGGAGTTATAACGATCGTTATATTGATGAACCAATGATACATTTCTCAATGCTTTGAGAGTATGGTTGAGGTCCACCACAAGAGTGGGCAGATGCCAGTTTGGCACCTAATAATAACATAACAAATATAGATCCTCTGCTGATCAATCCTGACGGGCTTGATTTTAGATTGGAAGAAGGATCACCTGCGAAAGGGTACGGATGTGAAACATATTATATTGCTAAAGATAAGGAAATAAAAGTTTCTAAAACTTACACAAATGTCTTGCAGGGAAATAAGATAAATTTAGAGGGTAACATTACTGAGAATACTCTAATTAAAGCCGATACTGTTTCAGTTTCCAGCGACTTAATTATTTATAATAGCACTACATTGAAAATTTCTGCAGGTACAGTATTTTCTTTTACAGGTCCATACAAAATAAATGTTGAAGGAACCTTAATCGCTGAAGGTACTGCCTATGAAAGAATTATATTTACATCAGAAAATCCTGATCCTGTGGATAATTATACAGATATTAAATACTCATGGGCAGGTTTAGTTTTCGATAAAACTCTTTCCACCAACGATAGTTCATCAATAAAATATGCGGTATTTGAGTACGCAAAGAAGATCAGTTACGATGAATGGGATATTTCAGGATATTACGGTGGAGCTATATTCATTAATAATTTTTCCAAATTAATTATTGAGAACAATATTTTTAGATACAATACAGCTCTTTATGGTGCAGCAATCGGAGTTGCCAATTGTCAGCCACAAATAAATAATAATCTTTTCTATCAAAACTATGCTCAGCATAATGGTCCGGTTGCATGTTTTATTAATTCGTATTCATACTTTTACAATAATACAGCTATAGATAATTATATTTATGAAACCAGTGGGATCTATACTCAGGGTGCAGTATTCAATTTTAGATCGAAGCCTTATTTTGTGAATAATATTATAAGAAACAGTCCTGAAGGAATAACACCACAAGTTCACTCGAATAAAGAATATTTTACCTATAATAATGACATTCAGGGGATTTATGGGTATAATAATAATATTGATGCAGATCCATCATTTGATGAAACTCAATTTATTCCCGGTGGTCTGTCAGAAAGTTCTGTTTGTATAGATTCAGGTGCAGAAATAGAACTTTTTCAACCTCAGTTCGATCTATTTGGAAATCCTAGAATAATGAATGAAATTATTGATATGGGAGCATTTGAAGATCAGAGAAGTCATTTAATACCAAAGAACATCAAGACTGAAATTATTGGGAATTATCTTGAATTGACCTGGGATCCTGTGATCGGAGCAACATCTTATAAAATTTACGCTTCTGAAGATCCGTACGGAATATTTGAAGATGTTTTAGATGTAGGAACATATGATGGTGAAAGTTGGAGAATTGCTTACAGCCAAAGTCGAAGATTTTACTATGTTGTCGCAGTGACTGATATAAAAAAATAAATTACACAATTGTATCTCAAATTCAAGATTACAAACTATGAAAACAAAAATTATCTTAATAATACTATCGTTCCTATTAATTTCCTGTACCTCTATGGATAAAAATATCGTAATTGATACTTCATATGAAGGTTCTATCAACATGATAAAGGCTATAGGTGGAGAAGTGTATGTGCTAAATTCGACAAGATCATCCATTCAAAAGATAGATGGTAATTCTCTGATAACAGTTTTTGAACCTGATATTAAAGGAAGAGACTTTGTCTTAGATTTTATTTTAGATGGGGAAGATGTTTATCTATCTAATACTTACGATGAGATCTTTAAACTACAAGGAAATTCTATTGTAGATACTTTTAAAGTATTCAGTCCGGATAAGATCGCAAAGATCGGGAATAAACTCTTTGTCACTTCAAGATTGAATCAGGAAGGACAAGTGCTGTATTCGATCAATACAGTATCTAAAGAAATATCACATATAAAACTTAACTCATCAAATATGAAGAGTAATTCTAAATTTGGTCAAACGTCATTAGCTGTTTCTACTGATAAAATTTATCTCTTAGACAATTCTACAAGTATTTTATCCATTCTTGATAAAGATCTAAAAATATTGGATGAAATATATCTTCCTGAAAAAGTAAATTATGGTAATATTTCTATAGTTAATGATAAACCGGTCATACTTTCTAACGAGAATGAAAAACTTGTAATATTCACATTAGAAGTATCACTTCAGCACTCGAAAAAGAGAACGGGAATAGATATTTCGTCCATAGATTTAAGGACTTCTGCTATTGACAATAATAAGGTTTACCTTTATGATTATATTAAGGAAAAAATTATCATAAAAAACTGGAATAACTCCAAATGAAATTAAAAAAATCTATATTATATGTTTTAATATTCGGCACCTTGATATTCGCCTCAGACCATGTACCTCAACAAGATAATATTATTCATCTGATGACATCCTTTGTATTTCATTTGGGTTTGATAATATTTGCTGCTAGATTTTTCGGATTATTATTTGAAAAATTGAACCTCCCAACTACTTTGGGTGAGCTTACTGCAGGTATCGTGATCGGTCCATATTTACTTGGAAAAGTTCCTCTTGCATTCTTAGGCTTTCCACATGGGTTTTTCCCATTAAATGAAGGTCTTATTCCTATAAGTACTGAAATATATGGTGTGTCAGTTATAGCCTCAATTATGTTACTTTTCATAGCTGGACTAGAAACTGATATTAACTTGTTGAAAAAATATTCAGTTACAGGTTCAATTGTAGGTCTAGGTGGTCTAATAGGAACTTTCTTCTCTGGTGTAATAGCTGGAATGTATCTTTTTGATCTTCATTTTATGGACCCTAAATGTTTATTTCTCGGAGTAATGAGTACAGCGACTTCTGTGGGTGTGACTGCTAGGATCCTTACGAAAAAGAAATATATGGATTCTCCTGAGGGGGTAACTATTCTAACTGCTGCTATAATTGATGATGTGTTGGGAATCGTATTATTAGCAGTTATTCTTGGTGTCTCAGCTGTTTTAGTAGGTGGAGGTGAGATCGACTGGGTTGAAATAGGTGTTATTTCTACAAAAGCAATATCCGTTTGGATAGGATTTACTGTGGTAGGATTATTACTAGCTAATAAGATTAGTAAATTCTTAAAATTTTTTAAAGATAAATATACTTTTACAGTTCTATCATTCGGACTTGCATTATTCTTAGCCGGAATATTTGAAAGTGCAGGACTTGCAATGATTATAGGTGCTTATGTGATGGGATTAACTCTGTCCAAGACAGACCTTAATTATGTAATCCAAGATACTATCCATCCACTAAAAGCTTTTTTTGTGCCAATATTCTTTACAGTAATGGGTATGATGGTTGATTTAAATGCAATTAATGGAAAAATATTATTAATTGGTTTTGTTTATGGTATTGTTGCAATACTTGGAAAAGTATTAGGATGTGGTATTCCAGCATTCTTCACAGGTTTTAATAAAATTGGAAGTTTGAGGGTTGGACTTGGGATGGTTCCAAGGGGAGAGGTTGTTCTTATAATTGCAGGTATCGGTTTATCGAATAATTTTATTGATTCGGAGATTTATGGTATCGCTATAATGATGATATTGATGAGTATTTTGATTTCACCTCCTCTGTTTAATCTTACTCTAAAGAATAAGACTCGTGGAACAAAGAAAGAAGTTAAAGGTCAGGAAAGTGAAACATACGAATTGAATTTGGAGAGTGAAGAGAGAACTGAATTTTTCGAATCATACATAATCAAGTACTTTGATAACGAAGGATTTTTTATTAATAAGATTACTCTGGATCATGAAATTTATCACATCAGAAAAGATGATATATTCGTAAAATTGGATAAACACTCCAACAAAATAGTGTTTAGTACTAGCTCTGAGGATATGGCATTTGTGAGAACAATGATCTACGAATCATTCCTGAAGCTTAAGTACAATCTTGACAAGCTAAAGGATATGACTAATCCTGAGGAATTGAGAAAGACAGTAATGCCTCCAGATGTGAAAGCCAGGATAAATATAGATATTTCACAGATTTTAGATCCGAACTGTATAAAACTCGAACTTCAGGGAAATTCAAAGGAAGAAGTTATTAAAGAGCTTGTTCATCTTCTGGAAAAGAATGGCAAGATAACAAACAAGGATGAAATCTTTAAAGAAGTAATGACAAGGGAAAGTGTTATTAGTACTGGTATGCAAAATGGTCTGGCTATTCCTCACGCAAGAACAGAAGGCGTTGATCATGTTCAGATCGCAATTGGTTTTAAAAAAGAAGGTTTAGATTTTGACTCAATCGACGGTCTTCCAACAAAGGTAATTATTATGCTTGTATCTTCCACCAAGAAAAATGATCCTCACATAAGAGTTTTGGCAGGTATTTCAACATATTTGTATAAGAAGGAATTCGTAGATAACTTGTTGTCTCGGACGACTCAGGGTCAAATCTGGGAATTCTTTAAATTGTAGAACGTTTTAGATTTTTTATAGTTAAAAAGTTTATGGAATTGACATTCTGTCACAAATTTCATATTATCTTTTCAATAAATCTACATAGAGGAATAAATGGAAGAGAAGAAATCTACGAATTATAAAACAATTATTAAGGCTGCTTCAAGTTTAATAATAATGCTGTTTTTAATCATGTCTTTTATCGTTTCAGCATACAGAATACCAACTGGTTCAATGGAAAGAACGCTTAGAGTTGGTGATATGCTTTTGGTGAATAAATTTATTTATGGTTTCAGAACACCTGATTGGATAGGTATTCCATTTACAGAAATTGGTTTTAGTGTTCCTTGGGTGAAAACCCCGTTTTTCAAAGATATTAAACAAGGTGATGTAACTGTATTTAAACATTATGATCTAGGTATGGATCAATGGGTATATTATGTGAAAAGATGTATTGCATTAGCAGGACAGACAGTTGAGATAAAAGATAAAGAAGTTTACGTTGATGGTAAACTATTCAAAGATTTTTACGAGACTGTGGAAGTAGATCCAATGTTCGAAGAGGGGAAGGCAAGTGCTAGATTTACTGACTCATTCAGATCTTATCCATTGCAAAACGAAAAATATAAGACTGATCTCATAAGTGACCTTAAACAAATAGGTTTGTATAACACGGTTGATAGTACTCTTTATTTAGATCCTGTAAAATTAAATGAAACATACGGGAACAGGAATGGGACATTTAAGTACTTCTATTACTTAGAATCAAAATATTCTTTGTGTATACCAAATGCAAGAGCTTTGGGAAATGAAAGCAATGATGCTTTTCAAGTAAAATTTTCCGGTGTCACTGATGATAATATACTGAGCAAACTAAATTATAAGGATAATTTTCGTAAATTTACAGTTCCAGAAGGTTGTTATTTTATGATGGGTGACAATAGAGATAATAGTTTAGATAGCCGTTACTGGGGTTTTGTTGAAGAAGATTATATCGTTGGAAAGCCGATAATGGTATATTTTTCATGGGATTCTGAATCACCGCTTTTAAAGGCTATTCGGTGGTCACGTATTGGATACTTCATTCAATAACTTATTAAGACGCAGATTTCTGCGTCTTTTTTGTTTTTACGATTATATCATATTATTACATTATTTTATTTAGTATATTACAAAAAATGAGAGGTTCGTTTATGAAAGATTGTGAAAAAATTGGATGTAATGTTTATGATAATCTTTCTTTTGCAGTGATTGTAATAGATAAAGATTATAATATTATTTCCACAAATAATAAAACAGATGAAATATTTAAGAATAAACAAGAATGTGGTTCAAAGTGTTACGCATTAACTCATGATGAAACCAAACCCTGCTGGGAAAATGGTTTAGAATGTCCGGTTCAAGAATCTTTTGAGACAAAATCTGCTTGTCAAGTGGTTCATAAACATATGCATGGTGGAAAAGAAGTTTTTGAAGAGATAACTGCTACTCCTATTTTTGATGAAAATAATAATATTAAGTATGTGGTTGAAGAGATTCGAGATATTTCAAAACTCTTAAAACTTCAAACTGTAGTAAATCACATGAAAAACGAAATAGAAACTCTTCATGGTATCATCCCGATATGTTCATCTTGCAAAAAGGTAAGAGAAGATGATGGTTATTGGGCACAAGTCGAGCAGTACTTAAGTACACGATCTGATGCAAAATTTTCACATTCTATCTGTCCGGATTGTCTAAAAGAACTTTACCCAGAGATAGCTGCGAAGAGGGCAAAAGAAGGAAAGTAGAAGTTTCATAATAGTATCATTATAACTCACCAATATTTATCAAAATAATAGAAATATTTTAGTTGCATATACTAAATGCGAATGTTATATTGGTGTGCGCTACGTGAACGGTTAATTAATTAAGCGTGAATTAACTATGAAGCAAGTAGCAGTTTATCATAGCTGATAGACAATGAGAGTGACGAAAACAACTTAAAAATAAATGAAAACGGAGAAAAAATGAAAACCATTAGTGCAAAACATACCGATATCGACAGAAAATGGTATGTTATTAATGCTGAAGGTAAAACTTTAGGTAGAATGGCAACACAGATAGCTGTAAAGCTGATCGGTAAAGAAAAGCCATTATTCACTCCTCATATTGACTTAGGTGACTTTGTAGTCGTTGTCAATGCTGAGAAAGTTTTCCTAACAGGAAACAAAGAAACTTCAAAAGAGTATTTTCACTATACAGGATACCCTGGTGGTGGAAGAATGCAAACAGTAGCAGATGTTAGAGAAAAATTTCCAGAAAGACTGATTTCTAAAGCTGTAAGCAGAATGCTTCCAAAGAATAAGATGAGAGCAAGAAGAATGAAAAGATTAAAAGTCTTTATTGGTTGTGAACACACACATTCAGCTCAACAACCCCAGGAACTATAAAATCAAAAAGGAAATGATATAAATGAAAGTAAATGCTCAAGGATTTTTTACTGCAGTAGGCAGAAGAAAAAGCGCCACAGCAAGAGTTAGGATCAAGCCGGGTTCAGGTAAGATCGTAGTAAACAACACAGAAAGTTTAGAATATTTCAAGAAGAAGATTCTTCAAATGGATCTTGAACAACCACTAGAGATTACAGACAATATCGGTAAATTTGATATCTTTGTAAATGTTCGAGGTGGTGGATTATCAGGTCAAGCAGGTGCAACTCGTTTAGGTATTTCTAGAGCTTTAATAGTTTTTGATGCTGAGTTGAAATCGAACCTTAAAGTTAAGGGTATGCTTACCAGAGATTCAAGAATGAAGGAAAGGAAGAAGTACGGTTTGGCTGGAGCTAGAAAGAAATTTCAATTCTCAAAAAGATAGAAAACGATTCTGTATGGACGCACTACATGTGCGTCTTTACATTAAAATAGAAACAAACATGCTCATGACCCTTGAACGGGGTGCACAAATAATAAGAAATTGTGTGTCGATCAAAGGAATGACTGCAGCATGCTAATCCGTAAAAAATTACGGATGCGTCTGGAATTAGACGTTAATAACCCCAAATTAAAAGGAGACAAAATGTCAAGAGTAACAGCACAACAGCTACTACTAGCAGGAGCTCACTTTGGTCATCTATCTAAAAGATGGAATCCAAAAATGAAGCAGTATATCTTTACTAAGAAAAAAGGTATTCATTTGATTGATCTTAACAAAACGGTTAAGAAAGTCGAAGAAGCTTGTAACGCAGCTATGAAGATAGTTTCAAAAAGAGGAAAGATTCTATTTGTAGGTACAAAAGCTCAAGCAAAAGATCTTTTAAAAGAAGAAGCACAAAGATGTGGAATGAACTGGGTTACTGAAAGATGGTTGGGTGGATTTTTAACTAACTTTCAAACTATCAGAAATTCTATTAAGACTTTAGAAGAATATGAGAAGAAAGCAGTTGATGGAACTTATGATAAGATTAGTAAGAAAGAAATTATCATGATTGAAAAAGCAAAAACAAAACTTCATAGAGTTCTTGAAGGTGTTAGGACAATGAAAGTTATTCCTAATGCAATATTTGTTGTTGATACTCAGAAAGAATCAATTGCTATAAAAGAAGCAAAGAAATTAAAGATACCTATCTTTGCAATAGTTGATACTAATTCAGATATAGACGGGCTTGATTATATTATCCCTGCAAATGATGATGCATTCAAATCTATTGGACTGATCACGAAAGTTTTAAGTGATTCTATCCTTGAAGCAAGTCAAGTAGCAAATATCAGAATGGCAGATGAAGGTAAGAAGCCAATGCCATCAACTCCGAAATATGATTCAAAAAGAGCACCTAAAAGACCTTTAAGAAAACCAGTTGAAGCAGTAAAAACTGCTCCTAAAGCTGAAGTTAAAGCTGAAGCTCCAAAGGCAGAAGTAAAAAAAGAAGCACCTGCAAAGTAAAAATTACGTGTAGAACGTAATAGCATGTGTAATAGTAAGAGAAATAAATAACAATTAGCAAAATTTCGGAGATAAATTATGGCAAATATAACAGCAAAAATGGTTGGAGACCTTAGAAAATCTACTGGTTCCCCTATGATGGACTGTAAAAAAGCACTTACTGAAGCAGATGGTGATATGGATGTAGCAATTAAGATCCTTCGTGAAAAAGGAATGGCTAAGGCTGCTAAAAGAATAGGTAATGAAACTAAAGAAGGTAGAATTTTCTGCCAAGTTTCAGAGGATTCTAAAACAGCTTCAATGCTTCAAATGACTTGCGAAACTGAGCCAGTTACTAATACTGAAAAATTTATTGAGTTCGGTGAAAAAGTATCAGGTATTATTTTTAATGATGAAGCAGCTAAACTTGAAAGCGAAGAAATGGTTGAAGAATTAACAGAGATTAGAGCTAAATTAGGTGAAAATATTTCAGTAATGAATCACACAAGAATAGCTGGTGATAAAGTTGCATACTATATTCATTCAAATAAGAAAGTTGGTGTTGTTCTTGATCTTGAGATTGAAGATAATACAAAAGCAGCTGATAAAAAGATTAACGAACTTGCAAAGAATCTTACTCTTCAGATAGCTTCTCTTGCACCTAGATCAATTTCTGAAGCAGATCTTGATCCTGAATTTGTAAAAGGTGAATTAGATTTGATAAAGAGTATGCTTAAAGAAGATCCTAAAAATAAGAATAAACCTGAGAATATCTTAGAAATGATTGTTCAGGGAAGAAAAGGCAAAATACTCGCTGATGTTTGTTTACTCGAACAAGAGTATGTTAAAGATAAGATGCCAGTTAAAGAACTTATTGCTTCTGTTGAAAAGGAAGTAGGAACTAAGATTGTTGTCAAAAAATTCGTTAGATATCAAATTGGATAGATAAATTTAAAAGGCTTTGAAAAAAGCCTTTTTTTTTTGTAAATTTTGGGAGAACATTATGAGTGCAAAGTATAAAAGAATATTACTTAAACTGTCAGGTGAAGCATTAGTTGGAAGTCAAGGATATGGTATTGATCCGGAAGTCGTGAAAAATACTGCGAAACAGGTAAAAGAAATATATAATCTTGGAGTTGAGATCGGTATCGTAATCGGTGGTGGAAATATCTTTAGAGGTCTCAGTGATCACGCAAAAAATATGGATAGAGTTCAGGCCGATCAAATGGGTATGCTTGCTACTATTATAAATTCTATTGCTATTCAGAACGCACTTGAACTTGAAGGGATCGAAACAATTATTCAAAGTGCCGTTCCTATGCAATCTATTGCTGAACCAATTATCATAAGGAAAGCACTCAGACACTTCGAAAAAGGTCGTATCGTGATCTTTGGTGGTGGTACAGGTAATCCTTATTTTACTACTGATACAGCTGCTGTTCTCAGAGCAAGAGAGATTGGGGCAGAGATCATTATTAAAGCTACTAAGGTTGACGGTGTTTATGATTCTGATCCAATTAAGAATCCTGATGCTAAGAAGTTTGATGCTATTTCATATATTGATGTTCTGAATATGAACCTTAGAGTTCTAGATACTACTGCTATTAGTTTCTGTATGGAAAATAAATTACAGATAGGCGTAGTAAATTTACTAAAGGAAGGACATCTTCAAAAGTTTGTAATGGGTGAGAAGATTGGGTCTATTGTAAGCGAGTAGAGACTCATCATTATGAGTCTGATAAATATAAAAAGCCGTTCAAATTGAACGGCTTTTTTCTTTTATCTAGGGTGACATACTAAAGGTTAATCCTATGCGGTACGGAGCCATAATATGTTTTTCTGCATCCCAAGTCCATCCATCATTATCATTAAATAAATCTTCGATTATAACTTCTGCAACGGGTGAGCCACCATCAAAGAAAAGAGTCAGTTTTATATTCTCTTTTACTTTATAATCAAAACCAAGCATTTGATAGAAAGGTGCGAATAAAAAGTCATTGTCACTTCCGTATGTTTGAGTTCGGTCTTCAGTGTCGTAAGATGCTGTCCAGCCGCAGAATCCTACTCCTGCTCCGTACCATACATCTATTCTTTTCCCAACAGAATACACATATTTTCCACCTATTCTGAACATCGCGGTGTTCAGAAAATAATAGACATCAGTAGTTGGAGTAACATTACCATCAACGTATCCAGATTCTTCATAAGCCCAAAGACTATAAACGGTTTCGCCTTCATCAGCTTGAAAAACCCTCATCGTATAGTAATTTGCATCAAGGAAAACATGGAAGGATTTATTTATAGGATATTCAATGTTAATTCCAAAACCATAATTTGATTCGTAAGGTTCACCACCCCAGTAATCAAGTGCAGTACCATTGTCGGTACCTTGTCCAAGAATGCCGGAAAAACCTAAAGAATATTTGTTCTGAGAGTGTAAATTACTTAAAGTGAAAAAAACATTCCGATAATAAGAAATGCTCTAAACTTTGAAATAAACATATTTTTCTCCTTTCATACTATTTCAGCTCTACTTTATAATCTCGACAGTTCAGGTAAGTTTTTCCATCGGTAGAAATTTCAAACTCCATATAATTCCCACCAAGGTATCTACCTGTTTCAGCTTCAAGCCAAGAATTCATATTTGTTCTGTTCTTAATATCTATTAATAGATAAGTTGTCGCAGCTCTTCCTTCAATTTCTGCAGGCATAGATATAAGTATAGCCCATCTGAAATCTTCAGTTACTTCCATTAACTGCAATATTGCTGATGTATCTCTATAGGCACATGATTTAAATGAGCCACTGTCTATTATCAATGATTGTTCGGATTTGTCTACATAAACATTTTTTATTACTTCGGTAAATTCAATGCTGTCAATATCATTAGAATGTGCCAAGCTATCATTCGATATCCCTTCGTCTGTGTCTGAAAATAAAGTAGTTGATAACAGGATTATCATCAACAGGATATTTCTACAATAAGCTTTTAATACTTTCATATGTTTCCTTTGAGTAAGTATCATATTTACTTTTTTCGTATTCCTCCAGAGTTTTACTGTGGTCATCCATTTTTTTCAGCAGTTGTTTTATTTCCTTCTTTTGGAGTTTTGAAATTATCTGCTCAATGACAGCTCTACGAGTAGTTTGACCATCACTTGTTAAGTAAATCGTTTCTTCAATGTACTCTTCATCGGATTTCGGATAGATGTCTTGAATTATTAAGTCAAACTCTGCTAAAGGGATCTTTTTTAATGCTGAAAGATCAGCGCGCTTTTTTTTATAGTGCTCTTTATATAATGAATTGAATTTTGCGGTATCTACCGAATTTATCTTTTTTGTATTTATATTTATTGAATAGCATTTTTCATATTTCTGTTTAATCACTAAAGCTTCCTTGGATTCTTTAGTATCAAGTATTGCTCCCTTCCTGTAATAATAAACTAAACTGTCAATAAATAAGAGTTCTGATCTATTTCTGACATACCACGGAATATCTTTAGAATCAGTAAGATCTTTTAATTGAGTTAATTTATTTCTTCCAATTTCATAAAGATAAAGTCCAGTCTTCTTATAAAGAAACTTTACTTGTCCACCATCGGGAAATGCTGAAATTCCCGTTGCTCGTAGGTATGCCTTTTGTGTAGAAACAAAAGCGACCTTATTTGAATCTCCAAACTGATATATTGGATCAGGATGAGAATATTCCACATCATAACTTAAATGAACATAGTTAGAGTAGCATGATGTTAAAAGTAATGTTACACCTACTAATAGAATAAATTGATATTTCTTATTAGGATACAACCTTATCATTTTTTAGTATCATCCATATCTTCTTTATATTTATACTCAGCAAAATTTATCAGTGTTTTCTTTGCATCAGGTCTTTCCGGATATTCAATGTTTTCAGGATCATTTGCCATATATTCTTCTATTTCTTTAAAATTTGTTCTGAAAAAAGAAGAAAGTGCATCCCATTTAACTATCCCATATTTTTGTTCAATGGCTTTTTCTTCCTTCAGATACTGCGCATAAACATCTTTCACTTCTTCATAATTCTTACCTTTAAATTGATCCCAGTAAGTTTCCATTAGCAATTTCTTTTTCTCTTTAATGATCATGCAATATCTTTCAGTTGTTAATTCGATTTTCTCTACTTTAGTTAATTTCTTCTCGATAGATTTTTGGGAATCTGTTTTCTCTGTCCCACTTCCACAACCTAAAAATAGGATCGTGATTGCTAGTAGTAATGGTAAAATTCGTTTCATTGTATTACTCCTCTGTTTGCTTTGAGTTATATTCTGCTCTAGCTAAATTATATATTACTATATTTACTTTTTTAAATTCAGGATATTTTTTGTAGTAATTTATCACTGGATGTGCTTCTCTGTAAGCTTTAAGTTCTACCTTGTTTTTACGTGCCCAAACTGAATTCTTTTTTGGATCGGTTACATTGTATTTTTTATAAATAGATTCTTTTTCTTCTAAGAATTTATGATAGATATCTTTTACTTCTGCATATTCTTTATCTTTTAACTTTTCGTAGTATTCTTCAACAAGTGTAGAAGCCAGTTCAAAATCCATATCTATGTATTTTTCTACTGTCATCAAAGTATCTGACAATTGGTAGTTTTTCTTACTGTTCTCAGAGTTCTTTTGTGTACATGACATGATTATTACCAAAGTAATAGCGATAATCAGTGTTTTTAACTTAAACATTTGATTCCTTTGTGTTTTATGATTGTAGAACTTTCTAGTAAAGTATGAAAATTAGTGTAAATGGTCAAGGGATGGTAATTTTCCAATGTATTTAAATTTGATTTAAAGTTCAAAGTTCGTTAGCTTTATCACTATGAAAATATACATTGCAATACCTGCTCTGAACGAGCTTGATTATCTTCCTAAACTGATAGAAGATCTGAGAACTCAAATATATCAGGATTTCAAAGTTTTTATCTGTGTAAATAACTCAGATAATTGGTGGGATGATGATAAAAAGAAGCTTATCTGTGAAAACAATGTTACTACTTTAGGTTATTTAAAAAGTATTTCAGGTATTGATATTACCGTAATAGACAAAGCTTCCCAGGGAAAAGGTTGGATAGGTAAGAAGAAAGGTGTTGGTTATGCAAGGCAAGTGTTGTTTGAAGCTGTCAATGCCGAAGCTACTGATGATGATATTGTTATAAGCCTCGATGCAGATACAAGGATATCAGAGAAATATATAAAGTCTGTGTTAAATACATTTCAAAAAAATAAGAAAGCACTTCTACTGACTAACCCTTATTATCATGATCTGACAGAAGATGAAAGGACTGATGCGGCAATTCTTCGTTATGAGCTTTATATGCGTTATTATATGCTCAATTTATTAAAAATAGGTTCCCCATATGCATTTTCTGCACTTGGCTCAGCAATAGCCTTTAAAACAGCAGGATATCGAAAGATAAATGGGATTACTCCTAAAGAAGCAGGAGAAGATTTCTATTTTGTGAATAGGATGAAAAAAGCAGGTGAGATACTTATTTGGAATGATGAAGTAGTTCGGCCATCTTCAAGAGGGTCAGATAGAGTTCCATTCGGTACTGGTCCTGCAGTGATAAAAGGTATTGCCGGTAATTGGGAAAGTTACCCATTCTATGATATGGAAGCATTCGAAAAAATAGGGAAGACCTATGAATGTTTGCCAGAGCTATATAAACAAAATATTGAAACCCCTACAGATGATTTCATTAAAGATAATTTTGGTAAGGATATCTGGACTCCATTGAGAAAAAATTTCAAGACAGAGAAGAATTTTATTAGAGCTTGTCATGAAAAGTTAGATGGATTAAGGATTTTGCAGGCATTGAAGTACTATCAAACAGGTGACAGTTTAAAGAACTTTATAAAATTCAGCAGGGAAGAGCTTAATATTGATCTGAGAGATGATTTTAATTTTGAAGATGCGTCAATTAATAGATTGAATGAAATTCGTGATATTTATTTTGAAAGAGAAATGATTTTAAGAAAGAAGAGAAGTATACTGTAGGGACAGGCTCCCATGTCTGTCCACGAGCGCTACATCCCACGTTTGCCATGAGCATTTACATCAATGCTTCATTGGTTGAATCAGTATATACAACCCTGTTCCGCCCATTTTCCTTTGCAAGATAAAGCCTATTATCGGACAGCTCCATCAATTCTTGAACCGATTTTATGTTTTTAGTGAAATTTGCAACACCAAAACTCATTGTAACATTTACAACGGTGTTTTTCTCATAAACAAAAGCAGTTTTTTCAATTTGACTTCTAACTTTCTCCGCAATTAATATTCCATCATAATCATTTGTTTGATTACAAAGAATAATAAATTCTTCTCCACCAATTCGGGCTAAAAGATCAGCTTTTCTTATTGTCTTTGCGATTACTTGAACTAATTTCACCAATACTTCATCACCAAATCCATGACCGTAAGTATCATTTATATTTTTAAAATGGTCAATGTCGCACGTAATTATTAAAAATGAAGAATTGTATTTTGTTGCTTTGATAAATTCATCATTCAATCTTTCAGTCAGATATCTTCTATTGTAAATACCTGTTAAAGGATCTTTTATTGCTATACCAACTAACTTTTTGTTATATGATTCTAACACTTTTTGGAATTTTAATCTTTGTTTCTTTTCTTTGCTTAATGCTTGCTTAGCCTCTTTCAGTTCAGTATTTTTTTCTGTTAAGGTGTTTTGAAATAATTCAATAATAGAAAAATAACCAGGTATTGTAAAATCGTAAACATCGAGTAAATTCAATTTGATCTTAAACTCAAGTAAGATAGTTGAGAAAAGATCATCCAATCCAACAACTTGAATATTTAAATGTTTTTGGATCTCCTGTTTAAAATCAATAGCTAAAGCAAAATTTTCATAAAATACTGTTGTTAGCATTGATCCAAGATAGACTGATGCACAAGTTTCTTTAATATGTTTATCTTCACATACTACTTGACTTCTTTTTAAGTGATGATTCCTAACAGGACCTCTAATATCTTCCGGTATACCTGCTTTTCCCAGTATCATCCATGATATGTCAGAATGTGTCATACCTAAGGTTTCCCATTCATAATTCATTCTGGTGATTGAATTCATTTCAATGGACATTATTTTTTGTAGATGTTCAGGATAGTACTTGTATATAAAAAAGTAACTTATATTTGAATATAAACCGGCCAAATAAGCCTTCCATGGTGATCTTAAATTTGCTTTTTTAGCAATATAATAACTTGAAACTGCAGTGAAAATACATTTTTCAAACATTCGGATAAAACAATCTCTCAAAGAATTATTATTGAGCTTTTCCATTAGAGAAATATTGAAGATCACAAATGCGCATAATTCTATTCCAAATTTATCAACAGCAGACTCAACTGAAGAAATCTCAGTTTTTTCACATTTTCTAAAATATTGTAAAATTTGTTTTTCGTAAGAATATTTAATTGTGATCAGATAAATGAATGATTTTTTATTCATTTTATTCGAATTTGCTAACTCAACAAATTCTTTCAGGATTTTCGGTATGAAAATATCAGCAACACTTTTTGTTATTAAATTCTTTAATTCTGTCACTTAATTACTCTCCTGAAGATAGTCATTTTTGTTCTACCACTTGACTTTGATTTGTATATTTCGATCTGTTCGTTAATGATTGGTTCGAAAGTGTTAATTGTTTCTGTTATTACTAGCAGTTCTTTTGGGAAGTGATCCAGATTATCGAAAATCAATTTAAGTATGTCATTCGTGATTTTTTCATTGGCATAAGGTGGATCCATAAATATTACATTGTACTGAATGTCAGATTTAGATCTAACCAGATTGGACACATATTTTAGAGCATCAGTTTTTAATGTGGTGATATTTTGAATTTTAAGTTTAGATATGTTTTTTTCAGCTATCTTAATAAATTTTATATTCTTTTCTATCATAACAGCTTTTTTTGCATTTCGGCTGAGAAATTCAAACGAGATAACCCCAGTCCCACTGAACAGATCCAGCAAGACTACGCTATTTAAATTGTAAAAATAATTTAGAACATTGAAAATCCACTCTCTAAAAAAAGAGGTGGTTGGTCTGAGTTCATCTCCTGATACTGATTGAAGAACTCTACTTCTTAATTCTCCGCCTGTAATTCTAATCAAAATAAACCGCTAAAAATAGTTTATTGCCTCTGTTTGAAAGAACAAATTTATCAAATATCTTATTATTTTTCATAAGGATATTCGTTAATTTGTAAAATTTATTTTTGTTACTCATAACAATGAAAGGTTTCTTTGAATCTAATTTTAAAGTTTTGCGAGCTTTCTTATAATCCTTCTTATTCAATGCTAAATATGTTGTATTTTTATCTTCAAATTCAAAAGATAAATACTCCTGATATTCTTTGATAATTAAGATGTTATTTGCTTTAGTAAGAGCCATAAATTTATTTAAAGATCTTTTATTGAAAAATTGAACATGCACTTTACCATTTTCAAAAATTACAGAGCTTGGATTGTAAGAGACTAGAGAATCTAGTGCATCATGAATATTTATCTTTTTAATTATCTTCGGAGCTTCTTCTTTAATCACCTTAACTTCAGCAATTACATCTGTTGTTTTCTCATCTTCAAACAACTTTTCAAGAAATTTTTCCTCAGAGCTTAAATTTTCAGAACTATTTTCCTCTTTTACCTTTATTATCTCTTCAGAATATGAGACAGTATCTTTTTTTACTTTTGGTAATTTGGCGATAGTATCCTGAGTAGGTTTTTCATTATCAATAAAATTTGTATAGAGCTTAAATAAACTTTCCGACTGAAAGTAGGTTAAATAAAATGCTGCTAATAGTAATGACAACACTATTGTAGATATTAAAGTTCTTTTATATCTTACTTCCGATCTGATTTTTTCTGTAGGAATGTTCCACATTTTAATAGAAGAAGATTCAGAACCAAAAGGTTTATTTATTAATTTATTTGCACTTACAAAAACATTTTCTTTCGAGTCAGTAATAAAGTCATATCCAACACTAAAATTAATATCATCCGAGATTATCTTCCTTAAAATATCTGCAAAATAAGCTTCAACACTTTTTCTCATTATAAAAAGATGAAGTGTTTTTATATTTTCTTCGTAAAATGTTCCGTAATTAAAATGTTCACTCACATCATTGATTGTTTTATCTACTTCCCAGTTTAAATACTCCTGATCGGAATACATACTTTCTTCACATTGAATAGACCTAACTTGAAAGAAAGATGATCTTAATGAGACTTGAAGTTGCTTAATATCCTTCTTATAAGGTTGTAATATGTCCGCCAGAATTCGATAGAAAGATTTGTAATATGCACCAGTATCTATTATTTCTCTGTTAAATCTAAAAGTAAATTCTTTTGAGATAAGTTTTTTTTCTGATAGTTTATTGTAATCAGATGAAAATGTTTTTAAAACCAATTCAACGCGTGAAGGTCTTATTATGAGAGTGTGTATCATATTAGGTATTATCTAGGTTTATGATGTTAAAAAGGGTTGTTTTATACTGTATTCTTACATAACAAAACAACCCTCAGATTTTAATTATTATTTAAAATACTAATCTATTCACTTTTCCAGCTTGAAGTTCCATTATCTATAGAACCTGCATTTACATCATCCTCAATGCCGAACAAGAATTGTTTCTCAAAGAAATTTCTGCTATATCCTTTGAACTGACTGTTCTTGTTTATTGGCGAAGAAATTTTAACACTTACTGTATCAACTTTGATGATGCTTGTAGTGTAAGCAAATGAAAGTTCTTCTAAAGCTTTCGTATTATTTTCTTTACTGATCTCATTTATAACAATTTCAGCCATACTTGACCTGAACAATAAGTCAAACATTGCTTCTTCAGAGAAGTTTTTTTCTTGATCCTTTTCTAAAGAACTTATTGAATTTGTTATTGCATCAGCCAATGGTGCTTTTTTGGCAACATCTCTTAAATATTCAGCGAAAAATTTACTAAATAAAGAATCTTGTTGTTCTTGACTCGAATATGTTGAATCACCATCCATTTCATATTCTCTTACAAAATCAGCAACGACTCTCTCACTTTTAAGTTTAGCGATATTTAAGAAATAATTTTTGATCTTTTCATTGTCGATTAATTTTTCAGATTCAATATCTATTAGTTCACCAGTGTTCTCACCTTTAAAGAATTCAATGTTCATTCCGACTTTAGCGATAAGGTTAAAATCAACCAAATAAGGGTCAAGTGTACTCGGGCATAAATAAGGTGTTTTATCAGTTTCAATATCTTGTAATAAGTATCTACCTATATTTACATGCTGTAGATCCAATTCAGGATCATAATTCTTTACAATACTAATCTTTTCCCTAGAAATAAAATCCCAATAAATATCTTTTTCACCACTGTAAATAGCTATTGTTTCAATGTTTGATGGAGAAGATAATTTAATTGAGTTTGATCTCAATTTTAATTTAGGATTCTTGTTTTTAAGAGTAATATTTAAATCCTTACCACCATCGTAGATGTGTTCGTTATCATTCTCTCTTGCCAAATAATATCTCTGTTTTAAAGATCTGTAAAAATCTTTATGTAGGTTGCCTTTTAAAAGTATTTCGATTTCATCAATATCAGCATCCATAACTTCTTCGGGTGTTGGACATCCTATAGATTTCATAAAAGCAATAAATTTTGTCTTATCTTCTATGTTCTCAAGAGTTTTCTTTACAACATTCTCAACATCAAGATCTTCGATATGACTATAGTCTGAGTAGGATATTCTGATGTGAGTAGAATCCATTGTAAGTATCTCAATTTCGATATCAGGAGCACTTACTTGCAGTGAATCATTTTTAATGGCGTAGTCATAAATTTTCTTAAGATCTTTACTAAAATGGTTAGTTTCTTGCATGTAAACAACTTCTAAATCACTCATTTGCATCATTCTTTTTTGTGAAAATTCTTGTCTTTCTACTTGCTGATTCCAAGCTCTTCTAGGAATCTCAATAGAAAGCACTAACAGGAGAAAAGCAATAACTGATAGTATTTTTAGTACGATATTACCTTTTCTGGAAGTTACAAACATCTTTCGCTCCATTTTTTATTTTAATTTAATTAAATTCTTTATTTTTTTAAGCTTTGCAGGACCAATTCCTTTTACTTTCTTCAAATCATCTTTAGTTTGAAAATCTCCATTCTCAGTTCTATATTTGATGATCTTTTCTGCAGTCTTTGGACCTACTCCAGGAAGCTTAATTAATTCATCTTTTAAAGACCTATTTATATTAACTATTTTTTGATTAACTGTCAAATCTTTAATTATATTTTTTTGGTCTTTATTCTGGTGATTTGAATCAAGGATTACGCTATCCTTGGAGAATAACGTCTTATCCGCAAATTCTTTGTCTATTTCGTCATATGAATGGATCTCGTACGAAAATAAGAGTGTTCTAAATACAAAAATAGATATTAATATTACCGTCAGTATTAGTAATCCTTTGTAAGTTGACTTTTCAATATTTGATTGTTGCTTAGCAGCCATTTCTCGTACCTAAAAGAAGATATCCTTTACTTTTTCAAAGAAACCTTTATCCGTTGTTTTAGGTTTAATCTCATTTATGTCACCGATCTTTTCAAATAATTCTTTAGACTTTTTTGAAAGTTTTTTAGGGATCCAAATAGTAATTCTGATTATCATATCACCCGTTCCATAGCCATGAAGAATTGGAAGGCCTTTACCTTTGATCATCAACTTTTTACCTGGTTGAGTTCCTGAAGGAATTTTAACTTTTATCTTTCCACCTATTATTGGTACTTCAAGATCGGTTCCCAAAGTTGCTTCAGCAATATTCAACTTAAGATCGTAATAAATATCTTCTCCATCTCTATGGAAATATTTATGATCTTGCTCTATAATAATAGCTAAAAGATCGCCAGTTGGACCATTTCTTTTTCCAGCATTACCTTCACCAGATAAAGTAATATATTGTCCTTCACTTACTCCAGGAGGAATTTTAATTGAAATTGTTTTTTCATCCCTTACTCTGCCTTCACCCGAACAATTTGGACATCTTTCGGTAATGACTTCTCCTAGACCGTCACATGCAGAGCAGGCAGTTACATTTACAAATTGTCCAAAGATAGATCTCTGAACTGACTTCACTTCACCTGATCCACCACAAGTTGAACACTTTGTTACTGATGAAGAATCTTTTGCACCAGAACCACCACAATGAGAGCAAGTAACATGCTTCTTTAGCTTTACTTTCTTTGTAGTTTCTTTTGCGATATCTTCCAGTGTTAGTTTTATTTTTATCTGTAAGTCAGCACCTTCTCTTCTGGTACTTCCACTGGAACGACCTCTTCCTCCGCCGAATCCTCCACCACCAAAAAATTGCTCGAATATGGATTCAGCATCGCCAAAATCAAATCCTCCGAATCCACCACCACCACCACTTGATGCTCCTCTAAGACCTTCATGACCGAATTGGTCATAACGAGACTTTTTATTATCATCAGAAAGTACTGAATAAGCTTCTCCGATCTCTTTGAACTTTTCTTCAGATTCTTTATTTCCATCATTCTTATCTGGATGATGCTTTATGGCAAGCTTTTTGTAAGCTTTTTTAATTTCTTCTTTTGAGGAGTTTTTATCAACTCCTAAAATATCGTAATAATCTTGTTTTGGCATAGTACTCTTCGTTTTATTTTGCTACAATTACTTTTGAATGTCTGATGACCTTATTCCTTAATGTATATCCTTTCTCATGTTGATCTACGATATGGTCTGACTTTACATCAGGGTTTTCTACTTGAAGTAATGCTTCATGTAATTCAGGATTAAATTCTTTTCCGATTACTTCAATCTCTTCCAGACCTGAATTTTTTAAAATATCCATATATTTACCGAATATAAGATCAATACCTTTTTTTAAATCCTCAGATTTCATTTCAGATTTATAATTATCCTGAAAACGATGCATATCATCTATGATAGGTAGTAATTTGATGATGAGATTTTCCGTTGCAGTTTCAATAAGTCTTAAAAATTCTTCAGAAGTTCTTTTCTTGTAATTTTCAAATTCGGCAGCTTTTCTTACAAGTTTATCTCTGTATTCAAAAACTTCTGTTTCAAGTTTTGAAGCAATACTCTCCTCAAAAACAGGCTCTTCAACAGTTTTATCCGTTTCCTGTGAGGTGTCTTCTTTTGTCTCTTCTGAGTTTATTTCTTCAGTTTTTAAGTCCTGTTCTATAACAGAATCTTTATCTTGTTTTTCTTTTTTTATTTTAGCGGGCATTTCTAGTCTACCTTGCAGATTTTTTATTATTATTACCTATGTATTTAGGGGAAAGAATATAATAAAAAAGTTGGTGAAAGTCAAGGTATGAATATTGTGAAATATGATCGAAAAAATATTATTTATTCCAACCGAAAAAACGGTTGATTTCATCAATGTTTTCTACTCTTGCTTCTTCAAGAGTTCCGATAAAAATTGCCTTACCTTTTTGAAGATAAATGATCCTGTCAGCAATTCGTTTGATCGATTCAAGTTCGTGAGTAACTATCACAAGAGTTATACCAAGGTTTTTTTTCAACTCTAGGATCAACTCATCAAGTTCTAAAGCTGTAATAGGATCTAACCCTGCTGAAGGCTCATCAAAAAACAATATTTTAGGATCCATAGCGATAGCTCTGGCTAAAGCGACTCTTTTTTTCATTCCACCAGATAGCTCTGAAGGATACAAATTATAAGCATGTTCAAGATTAACTAACGATAATTTATGTTTTACAAGATCTCTGATAATGTTAGGCAGTAGTTTTGTATGTTGTTCAAGTGGCATTGCCACATTTTCCCAGACTTTCATTGAATTGATCAACGCTCCGCCCTGGAATAGCATTCCTATCTGTGTTAATACTTTATCGAATTTATCATCTTCCATCTTTGTTACTTCTTGACCAAAGATATCAATAGTTCCTGCCACAGGTTTGATCAGACCAATGATATGTTTCAATAGAGTAGTTTTACCTCCACCACTACTTCCTAAAATGATAAAGATCTCTTTTTTCTTAATAGAAAGCGATATGTTATCAAGAATGATCTTTGTATCATACTTGGCAACTAAATTTTTTATTTTTATTATGTTATCCAATAAAACTCCTAAAAATCAAAGTAGAATATAATACTCAGTAATGCATCTGTCATTATAACGGCAAAGATCGCTGCTACAACAGATGCTGTAGTTGCTTTTCCTACACCTTCAGCTCCACCTTTTACGTTAAACCCAAAATGTGCTCCGATCAAGACTATCAACCAACTGAAAAGAACACTTTTCAACATACTCTGCCACCAAAATGATAATGTCATTACTCCGACGGCTCTGTTGAAGAAAACTACAGGGCTTAATTCAAGATAAATCACTGCTATAATAAATCCTCCCAAGATACCTATAATATTCGCAAAAACAGTAAGGATAGGTAAGCTGATGGTCATTGCTATCATTTTAGGTGCTACCACATATTTTAATGGATTTAATGCCATTACTTTTAAAGCATCAAGCTCTTCGGTAATTTGCATTGTGGAAATTTCTGCTGCGATAGCTGAACCGCTTCTACCAGCAACAATGATGGCTGTGATCATTGGTCCCATTTCAGTTATCATTGAGATTACGATGAGATCAACAAGGTAAATATTTGCACCGAATTGTCTAAGTTGAGCGGCTGATTGTAGTGATAGTATCAATCCAATTAAAAATGCTAAAAGAAAAACAATTGGAACAGCATTATTACCCATGAGCAGTATTTGCTCATAGATTGATCCTTTTCTTCTGCCTTCTTTGCGAAATATAGCTTTGATAGAATAAGAAAATATATCTGCACTTAAAACAATGAAAGAAGTGATCTGTGAGAAAAAATCATTAACTCTTAAAACTAAATTTTCAAATCCTGAAGTCACTACAGTTTCTTTCTCATTGAATGAAATCAACTTATCAAATATTTTAATTTCGGTAATTAACTTTTCTGAAAGTAAAAATTGATATTTCTTTTTGATCAATGAATTGACCACAGCTAAAACAGAGTTATCAAAAGTCTCAACTTTAGAAAGATCAATCTGTACCGAAGATATATTTGTTCCGTATTTTTTTAGATCATCGATAAAAGAGTCAATATCTGTAAGAAGGAATGAATTGTCAAATATGATTTTATTATTTTCGATATTATACATTAGGTATATCTATTTGTTTAAGTAGGGCAATTTGTTTAGGTACGGTTAATTATTTAGATAATAAGCGAATTCAAGGGTGAATTTATTATCATAAACGAGTTAATTAAAATCAGATCATTTTTCATAGTTATAACTAAGATTTAAATTGTAATCGATTGAGATATATTTGAAAAGCTTAAAGACAAGATTGTTGTCCCATTCAAGATCATAGTTCTTGTCATCGGATAAGTAGTATGTGAAATCTGCCTTGGAATAATAGGTGACATTATTCAAAAAATGGAAATCTGCACCTGCTGAAAAAATTAGTCCGGTTAGATATTTATTTTCCAGTTCGTTGAATATGAAAGTTTCTGTAGTGCTATTCGAGGTGTCATAAGTATAAACATTATCATTAAGATCCTGAAACAAACCAATACCTGTCCGGAGATATAAATTTGACGAAGAAGATTTTATCAAAGAAAAATTTAAGCCTAATTCCTCTTTTAAGGAAAATGGAGTGAACGATTCAGATATTATTTGAGCATCAGTGTTGTAATAGTTTGATGGTTTTCCATTGTTATTAATTAGGATTATAGTATCGTTTATACTAAGTTCAGAATCATAATATTTTCCAGGGAAAATCTTAGTGTCAATATCTATCTCAGAGTAAAGTCCGAACACATTTGTGAAATAATATATTGCAGTATTCACAAGATTAAGTTCGTCAGAACTGATTCTGAGATTGTCAAATCCGGCTGGTTTTGTCCATTGTTCTTCAACATATTGTGTAAATTTAAAGTAGTAAGGGTTTTTGTCATATACAAATTTATTATCTACTTTTCCGGTGAATGTCAAATCTGTTTGAGGTTCAAGTTCATCAACTTTATTGTTATGATTAAGATTGAAAGATCCTTTAATATAAAGATAATTGTGCCAATTTTTTTGAATACTTTTCGTGTCTTCTAGGAAATCAAGTTCTCCGGCACCTATAAAACTATTTGTTAATGAGTTTACAACGACAGTTATTTTACTCAGCTCACCTTCTTTCAACTCGAACGTTGTAAAATTTTGAATAGTGTTGAACGGTTCTCCCTGTTTAACAAGTTTATATTTCCCTGGAGGTAAAATCCAGGTTGATCGAATTTCCTCATAATCATTCTCTTCTCTACTGTAAATTGTTCCTACGGAAATACCACTTGATAAATGTAATATTTCATAGCCAAATCTTATTTTTTCCAAATTTTCATTTATAACATTAACAAGTAGTCCTGCCCATTCAGGATTAATTATTGTAGTTTGCTGCTCATAGATAGTAAAACGTTTTTGAATTTGATCATAAGAATCTGTAGATGATCCAAAAACCAGTGTGTAATTTCCAGGTTTTAAAAATATACTTTCACCTATTCTTTTATCCTCATGGATAATGCTCTCGGAGGAGTATATTTTTATCGTTGGTTCCCAATCTGGCTTACTCATTGTCGGAATAAACAACCTTCCAAATCCCAATTGGTCATCTCTTGACTCAGTCCGGAGCTGCTTATCTATCGGTTCTGAAAGCCAGGAATTACTTTGTTTTGAGAAAGAACTCGCAACTAAAATCAAAATGAGTAAAATGAATATATTTCTAAATAACATTACTAACTCCGCGACTGAGTTTTTAAGAATGAGTTTTTAGGAAATCAACAATCTTTAATAAGAAAGAGTCAGTTTCTACTTTCAGTATATCACTAACTGTTTTAATGAAAAATGAGATGTCGGAATTTTCCAATTCTATTTTTTTATTAATGCCATGCCGCACAAGAACATTTCTCGATTTGTCCCTTAATTCCATAGAAACATTCACATGTGCGAAAGTTGCCTCATCACTTTTATAAATTTCAAGATTACTGATCATTCCCGAGATATAATAATCAGGGCTGCTGGTATAAAAATCAGTTTTACATTCTCTGAACAAATTAAGTGAATTTATGTGATAAACTAATAGTTCGGGTATACTTTTATGCGGTCTTAAAGCCCATTCACTCTTTTTGTCAAATGTAAGTTGATGTAATGATTGTCTAATGACTATAGAATTCCTATCATAGATCCTATTCATTTCAAAATTTTGAACCTCGACTTTATAGTCAAATGGTATTTTAGATGATACGAATTTGTCAGAATTAGCAGGATTTGGTAGGTAAGATAATATGTAATGGTCCTTTATTGTTTTTACACTGCATGAGGCTAGAAGTAGCAATAAAGTAATGATCAATAATTTTATTTTATTCACTTAATCTTTTCCTTTAATTAAGATATCGGGATTGTCTTTCAATAATATTGCAAATTCATTTATGTTCTCAAGCGCTTCTTTGAACAATTCAACAGATTTTAACAAGTTGCTTCTTCCTTGTAGGAATGTCCTATCAAAGTGCTCTACTGTTTCTTGTGATGAACCGATTAATTTTTCTGTTGATCTTATCAATTCTGTGAATTCTTTTGTATTTAACTTTTCTGTGATCTCTTTTATGTTCTTCACAGCTTCATCAACGTTCCCTGAAGCCATCAGCTTGTTTGTGTTGAATATTAATTTATTAAATGAACGTGTTGAGATAGTCAGTTCTTTGATCATCTTATCAGAGTTCTTTATCAGAGATGTGAAACTTTCTTTGTTGTAACTTACAAAATCTTGTGTGAAAGTCAGAAGTGTATCCAGTGTTCTGGCATCTTCTTCAACTTGAGATATTAAATTGAAGAATTTATTACGATTCTCATCCGAAGTCACTTTAATAAGATTATTTAGTAGGATTTCAATTTTTTCTGAGATTATCTCTGCTTTACCAGATATACTCTCGAACATATCCTCACCTGCTTTAATATAGCTTCCGGGTTCTAAATTAGGATCTTTATTTGCCCCACCGGTAATTTCTATCTGCTTCAATCCTGTTGCGATACTTTGGTAAGGCAGGTTTGCAACCGTAGTTGATTTTATAGGAGTATCTTCCTTAATTGCGATTGTAACTATTATATCAGAGATTTTTTCTTCATTTATAGCTATATCGATGACTTTTCCAATATTAATACCATAATATTTAACATCAGCACCAATATTAAGACCGGATACTGATTGCTTTTGTAGTTTAATGTAGTAAGTATCTTCCTTTGTCAGTATTTTTTTGCCAACTAGCAAGAACATAACATATAAAAAAATTATAGACACTATCGAAATTAAAACTATTACTCTTATTTTTTGTGATCTTGTAACCATGTGCTATCCTAATAGAATCATTTTATATCAAAGTTTAAAATTTATTGTAAATGCTACCACCTACTATATTGTATGTGATTTGCTTTTATATCTACAATCTATGGTTTATATAGGTTCAACTATGACTTAAAATAAGCACAAATGAATCCAAAGTCCATAGAAAAACAATAAATTATGAATTAAGCTATAAATTTAGTTTTTGACTTAAGTAAAGTTATATCTTTTCTGGAAACCCCCGAAAAAATATTTTCACTGTGTCATAATGCTTGAAATATAGGTAAAATAAGTACGAAATAAATTGAAATAAGCCTCTAAGTTTGTTATATTATTTGTAGCCAAA
>JAQIDB010000071.1 GCA_027858225.1 Candidatus Delongbacteria bacterium | reverse complement strand
TTTAAACTTAATGCAGAAACAATTTGATGAAAAATGCGATAGAAATAAAAGATCTTGTGAAAAAATATAAAAAATTAACAGCAGTTGATAAATTAAATATTAATATCAAAGAGAATCTTATTACGGCTTTTATCGGCCCCAATGGCAGTGGAAAGACCACTTTGTTGAAAATACTTTTGAATATTATTGACATAGATCAGGGCGAATTAAGATTCATGCAGCCATATAAAACAGGCTTTTTATCAGATGAATTTATTCCTTACGAACATCTGACAGTAAGGGATAATTTGAGAACATTTTCAAAGCTAAAACGAATTCCAAATAAAGAAATTTCCAGTGAAGTTGATAGAGTATTATTAATCACATTCTTAACAGAAGAAAAGAATAAATTGTTTAAAGATCTTTCTTCAGGAATGAAGAAGAAATTTCACTTCGGTTTGGCTTTACTCGGCAAACCTAAGTTGTTGATATTGGATGAACCATTTAGCGCATTAGATTTAGTTGGCAGAAAAGATTTTATAGCGATATTGAAATATCTCAAAGAAAAAAGAGATACTACAATAATTTTAAGTTCACACGATTTGACCAGTATCAGTGATTTCTGTGATGAGATAATATTTCTGAAAAAAGGTAAGATAATTTTAGAAACAAATAGCTCAAAATCATTGTCAGAGCTGAACGAAAAATACATGGAATTCTTTGAAGACGATATAGATCAAGCTTTGTCAAATCTGTAACATTTAAATCATAAATTTTTTTATTTTTTCTTGTGCAAATAATATAATTACCTTATTTTAATTGAGTAATTAGTCTGTCGTGACCGTTAGCGGTTAACAAATTAGAAATATTTCTCACTGAGGTGAAATGATGAAGCATGTATTTTCAATAATATTATTTTTAGTTATTGTATTATCAGCAGCATTTGTAGATAAGGATAGAGCTCAAAAAGTTGCGGAGAATTATTATAAGAATCGTTGTTCTGAAATGACCGCAAAAACAGGTGCAAATGTTGTAAAAGTCATTGAAAATTTGTACATGGGAGAAGTGACCAGATATACTGTTGGATTTGAGCAAGGTTTTGTGATCGTTACTGCTGATGACAGATTGAGACCAATCTTAGGTTATTCTGATCATGGTAAAGCTCCGGATCCATCAAAAAGTGGGGGAGAGAATTTTAAAGAGTGGTTCCAAAAACTTGATATGCAGATAGGCTGTTCGAAATCATCTAAATATATTGACGAAGAGGCTGTCCAGCAATGGAAAGATATTGAAAATAATGTATTTCCAAAAAATTCAAAAAGTATAATTGTTGATAGACTGATAGAAACAAAATGGGGTCAGGAAAGACCATGGAATAATTCATGTCCTGTTAAAGAAGAACGTTCCACTTATGCAGGCTGTATTGCTACTTCAGGTGCAATGATATTAACATACCATAATTGGCCTTCTTCAGGAGTAGGTTCTAATACCTACAACTGGTTCAATGGGACAGATGCGATCTCAATGTATGAGAATTTTGCGAACTATACTTTTGATTACTCCCTTATGCAGAATGAATTTATTATAGAATACGGTCTTTATCCGGAATACTGGGAATCATATAATTGTTCTCAGCAGGAAATTGATGAAATGGCTAAGATCACATATTTATTTGGTATATCTGTTGGTATGAACTATGGGAACATAGAAGACGGTATGTCAACTTCAACAATGACTGAATGCCTTGACGCATATAACAATAATTGGGGTTATACAGCTACCAGATACGATATCGGGACAGTAACTGATCCAGCAGTATATTCAAATATGATCCAAAGCGAACTTAACGCAAAAAGACCATGGCAATGGGCAGGTGGCGTTCATTCATTCATTCTGGACGGATACACGGATGACTACTGGTATCATTTTAACTGGGGATGGGAAGGACTGGCTGACGGCTGGTTTCAACTAACTTCACTAGTTCCTTTAGATGTTGGTTCATGCGGTTTCGATACAGATTTTACATCCTCTCAGGTCGCAATTTCGGTTGTTCCAAATGCAGATACTTTTGCTTCATGGCCGGCACCTGAAACTTTTTTAGGACAGATTTTAAACGGTGAAGATGTTCAATTGACATGGACAAAACCTTCTACAGGTGATCCGATAGGTTACAACATATACAGAACTTTAAACTATGGGTATGGTCAAATTTCAGAAACCGAACTGATAGCGAATACTACTTCTCTTTTTTTTACTGACTACTCTTTGGCACCAGAGACTCATATTTATTCATTAAAAGCAGTTTACTCAGATGGAGAATCACATTTTACTAACACTTATAACGCAATTATTCAAGAGCTTGAAGAATTCCCAATAGCTTATGATCTTTCTGCGATTCCGGTTGGAAGAACAAGTATTGATATTGAATGGGCAATTCCGTTTGTGGGCGTTATTTATTGTAGTGAAAATTTTGAATCAGGTAGCATTTCTGCCGATTGGGTACAAAAGACATCAGAAAACTTAAAAGGAGATGCAAAACCTGTTCGTCAATTCTTTTATGAAGATGAACTGGATGAGATAAGCCTGTTAGATTCTTATGATGCACCAAATATAGTTACTCATGGAGAATATGCATGTATATTCTCCACAAGTGCAGAAAGAAATCTATGGTTATTCTCTCCTGAATTCACTTACAATGCTGATGCACTGATAAAGTTTTGGACAAGATTTAAATATGGTGGTGGACCGATAGGGAATGAAAATGTAATATTTAATATTGTTGCTTATACCGGAAATTTTGATGAACAAAGTGGTGCGACTTATGATGTGATCGGGAGATGGGATAGCGCAGTTGATTCTGAAAATGAATGGGAGAGTGAGTGGGAAGTTAGTCTTGCAACTCTTGATGGGCAAACTAAAAGAGTGGGATTTATGGTGGAAGCGAATGCCAATGATTATTATACATTTGCAATAGATGATATAATAATCGGATCAACTTCCGGTGGACCTGCTGCTGATCCTATCGGATATGAAGTTTACAGAAATAATATCTTAGCAACAACGATAAACGATGGAGAAATAAATTTTTGGTCTGATACTGATTTTATTGATGGAGATAATGAATATTTTGTAAGAGTTATTTTCCCAACAGGACAATCGATTTCATCTGAAAAAGTAATTGCATTCATGGATGCCAATCCAAAACCTGATTATTTAACGGGAATTTTTAATGGGAATGATGTTGATCTAAGCTGGTATATACCATACGGAACACCTTCTCATTGGGCTACATTGGTAGCTCCTGAGAATTGTACTACTACGGTTGATTACCTTGATGATACTGATTGTGCAAAAAGAAGAGCTGAATTCACAGCTGAAGCAGTTGGATTATACTATCCGGTTACTATTGATTCTATTGCTGGTGGATTCTATGAATGGGATGATGAAGCTTGGAACGGTGATACTTTTATTATTAGACTATGGGAAGGACATCCTTACGATGGTTCAGGTACTTTGTTATATGAAAGTGGTACTTTAACAGCTACACCTGGCGAAATATATGCAGTAGATTGTGGTACTCAAGTACTAAATGGTGAGTGGAATGTTGAAGTTGAAGCATTAGACGCAGTAACAGGTCATCCTGCAACTTTGGCAGGTCCTTCAACAGGTGGAATTAACTGTTATTTCTTCTATACTTATGAAGACTCATATAATTATTACGTAACTTCAGGTGATACTCCATTGTCATACTGCTTGATGGCATATTGTACTGGTTCAGATCCAACTGATCCTTTCAAATCTGTATGGACATCTTCTGATTTAGCATACACAGCCAAACCTAAAATTGATAACTCAGGTAGATTAATTGGAACTTCAGTTGTTGATACTAAAGCAATTGACACTTACAATATTTACAGGAATGATTCTGTTATTGGAACTTCCAGTACTACAAGTTATACTGACAACTCTCTTGTATATGGAACTTATACATATTATGTAACGGCAAATTATGTAAATCCTGCAGGTGAATCAGAACAAAGTAATGAGGTGACAATATTCCCACCTCCGGGTCCAGAACCATTTTACACTAGTATAGAGCTAGAAATAACAGGTTCATTAATTACTATATCATGGGAAGCACTTACACTTGCAACCGGTTATGATGTATACTCAGGTTCAGATCCTTATGGTACTTTTACTTTTGTAGGTTCAACTTCAGAATTATTCTTAGAGACAACTGTTTTTGGAGATAAAAGGTTTTATTACGTTGTTGGAACAATTGATAGGAAAGAACCATTGAAAGAAATAAAAGTAAAAGAAAGTGATATAAAGCGTTGATCAGGTATCAAAAGTAGTCAAGATTAGATATCTATAAATTATTTTCTGGAAACCCCCGAAAAAATATTTTCACTGTGTCATAATGCTTGAAATATAGGTAAAATAAGTACGAAATAAATTGAAATAAGCCTCTAAGTTTGTTATATTATTTGTAGCCAAA
>JAQIDB010000033.1 GCA_027858225.1 Candidatus Delongbacteria bacterium | reverse complement strand
ATGTCCGATGAGTCCCAAATTTTTGGAAACACAGGAGTTATGTCCAATTATGGGATTTATTTTTTAGGGATATCAACATTTATAATTTTTATTTCAATATTATTATTTAAAAATTATTTCTGGTTATTTAAACTGCTAATTTCTTCGTTTCTATTATTTATCCCTCTAGTTTTTATTTATTTAGATCATTCCAATATTACTTTAATAGTTCTGACTGTTTCATCTTCATTTTTCTTATTTCTTTATACCATTTCTTATTGGAAGAATGAAAAAGATGAGACTGTCGAAAACGATATTCCATTTGTTTTAATCATTAATTCGATTATTATTTGCAGTATTATTTATTTAAGTTTTAAATTCAGCCTATTGAACATTGAATGGAATATTGTTTCAATTTCAATATACTTTAGTATGTATATTGTTTTTTTTTCAATGTATATGCTAAGGATAAAGAAAAATAAACTATTTGTTTTTTTGCCACCACTAACAATATCTCTAGTTTTTTTTGTGCTCTTTTTAAATCAGGCTAATATTGTTTTCCTTGTTATTTTTGTACTTTCAGTATTTACACTAATTGAAATGTTAATTATGAAAAATATTGTAAATGTATTTTTGTCTCAGTTGTTTCAGAATCCATTTTTATTATTACTGAGTTCATTTGTTTTTTTAATAACCGTTGGAACACTCCTTTTAATATTGCCGTATTCCTCGGCGAATAATATTAGTATTTCTTTTATTGACAGTTTATTTACTTCCACAAGTGCTGTTTGTGTTACAGGTTTGGTAGTGATGGATACATATACAAGTTTTTCAATATTTGGACAAATAGTAATAATCAGTTTGATCCAAATGGGCGGACTTGGTATTATAATAATCATGACATTTGGAAGTCTAATCATCGGACAAAGAATAGGAATCCGTCATGAGTATATTGTTAGCGAAATGTTAGGTAGCAAAAAAATTAAATTTGCCTATGAAATCATAAAATTTATTGTTATTACTACATTTTTGTTTGAACTAACGGGAGCGATTGCACTTTTTTATTCCTTTTATTCTTATGAGAATTCTATCATAATAGCTATATGGAAGTCAATATTTCATTCTATCAGTGCATTTTGCAATGCAGGATTTGCTTTGCAATCTAGTAGCCTGATCAGATATAACAATTCACCGTCTATATTAATAGTTATTATGGCTTTAATTGTCAGTGGAGGTATCGGATTTCCTGTTTTGATTTATATTAAAAAAATTCTAAAAAAAGAGATTTCATTTTCAAACGTTCCGGTATTTGTGAAAATATCAATGCTTGTTACTCTGTCATTAATACTTATTGGATTTTTTGGATTACTTTTATCTGAATATCAATATTCTTTAAAACATTTATCTTTTATCGACAAATTAAGCAATGCTTTATTCTTATCAATTACACCAAGAACTGCCGGTTTCAACAGCACAAATATGACTGACTTATCGAGTTCTTCAATTATTTTAATTATGTTTCTTATGTTTATTGGCGGTGGTAGCGGATCTACAGCAGGCGGAATAAAGGTTACTACTTTTGGAGTTTTAATAGGGGTTTTTATTTCTTTTATCAAAGGAAGAAAAGGAGTAGTCTTATTTAACAGAGAAATTTCTAGTTTAATTGTTAACAGATCCGTAATATTACTATCTTTTTCAATTTTCTTAATAATTATTTCAACTTACATCTTGTTAATAAACCAAAATTTAAACTTAACTGAATCATTATTTGAAGTAGTGTCAGCTTATGGAACCGTTGGTTTATCACTTGGCACAACTGCCAAGTTGAATTCTTTCGGTAAATTTATAATAATTCTTTTAATGTACTGTGGCAGAGTAGGTCTTTTAAGTATATTTCTGTTATTCATAAAAGAAAAAAAATCAAATATAAGATATACGGTTGAAAATATATCAGTAGGCTAAAGGAGGTTAATATGTATAATAGAATAGCAGTAATCGGTATTGGAAGCTTTGGCAAATATTTGGTAAGTTCTTTATCAGAAAAGAACATTAGTATAATAGCTATTGATAAAAATGAAGATGAAATTGATAAAGTAAAGAATTTCGTTGATAAAGCTCTAATAATGGATATTACAAACGAAGAAATATTTGATGAGATTAATTGGAATGAAATTGAAATTGCTATTGTTGCTCTTGGTGATAATAACCTTGGAGAGAGCGTTACAGCAGTAGCCTTATTAAAACAAGCAAATATTGCTAGAATTATTGCACGAACCAGCTCAGAACTGCACAGCCGCATTTTAAAGAATATTGGAGCAACAGAAATAATTAATCCTGAGAAAGATATCGCTGAATTACTTGTCAATAAATTAGCAATGCCGAATATTATTCATATGAGATATATGGACAATAACAATGTGATCAGTGAATTTATACCGCCAGCTAGTTTCATTGGAAAGAGTATAATTTCATTAGACTTAAGAAAAAGATTTAATATTAGTATTATTGCTATTCGCAGAATTGAAAAAGGTGCACTGCATAAACAGGATTTAATTACAAACCCTAAACCTAGTGAAATAATTCAAAATGAAGATATTTTAATTGGTATAGGAAATAGTAAAGATTTTGAAGAATTGAATAGATTAGGCTAAAAAATATGAATTTTATAAATGCACATAGATTATTATTGTTTTCCATTTCGTAATTTGTTTTAAAAGGAATCAAATATACAGAATGATTAACTTCTTTATTTCGATCAAATGTTTCTTCTCAATTTAATGGATATGAAGATCTAATGAAATAGAAAGATTCCTCATTATATTTCTAACATAAAAAATCTCTCTGCAAATCTTCAAGAATAAAAAAAATGATTTCACATAACGTGTGGAAAAACGCCATATGGCGTTTTGCTAATGGGATCGTGCCTATTTCAAAAGGATATACGAATGTCGTATATCCTTTCAATTTAAGGCTAATCAAAAAGGATATACGCCATATGGCGTTTTTTTCTCCTGTAGTTCCAAGTTGTCGAGTGGGCTAGTGATTTTATTCATCCCTTTCTTTGTTATATGGGTGTATATCTCAGTTGTTTTAGAACTGTTATGCCCTAATAATTCCTGTATATATCTAAGATCTGTCCCGTGTTCGAGCAAATGTGTAGCAAAGCTGTGTCTTAAAGAATGAACAGTTGCTTTTTTTCTGATACCTGATAGTTTTAACGCTTTGTTGAATACATTCTGAATACTTTTTACAGAATATTGTTTACCGGGGTCTCCTTCAAAAAGATAATCTTTAGGTCTATACTGTTTATAATATTCCCTAAGCATCAATAGAAGTTTTTGTGAAAGCAATGTTGTACGATCCTTTTTACCCTTTGCACTTTTAACAACAATGAGATTTCTTTTTGAATCAATGTCAGCGATTTTCATATTTACCGCTTCACTTATCCGTAATCCTGCAGAATATATGAGGTATAAAATTGATTTATGCTTTAGGTTTTCAATATCTCCGATAAGTTTTATAATCTCTTCTTCACTGAAAACTGTCGGAAGTTTTTGTGGCCTTTTTGCTCTTGGGATGTCGTAAAGTTCTCTTTTTCTCTTTAGAACTTTCTCGTAGTAAAACTTTATTGCGTTGATTATCTGATTCTGATATCCGTATGATAACCCTTTTTGATGTTCTTTGTAGAGAAAATTAGTTATATCTTCTTTAGTAAGTGTATTGATGTCAACATTATTAAAGTGTTCCAAAAATAAGTCAAAACAATAGCCATATGACTTCAAAGTGGCTTTGCTGTAATTTTTCAGCTCTAATAACTCTTTATATCTTTTTTTAGCTTCGCTATTCATTTTCTCAAATATTTTATTTCTTTAAAGAAAATAATATATATAATAACTATGATTAATGCAAATAAAAAAGGGCTGAAAATTCAGCCCTTTTAATTTTGGTTCAAAATGTGTTAATTAAACAGGATATTTAACTAAACACAACCTTGATCCATCATAGAATCTGCAACTTTAATGAAACCAGCGATATTAGATCCAGCCATATAGTTGATAAATCCTTCTTTCTTTGGTAAATACTTTAAAGCTGCTTCTTTAGAGTTGTCGTGGATATCTTTCATAATTCTTTGAAGATGTCCGTCAACTTCTTCTCTAGTCCAATTCATTCTTAGAGAGTTTTGACTCATTTCAAGTCCAGAAACTGCAACACCACCAGCGTTAGCTGCTTTAGCAGGTCCGTACATTATTTCAGCTTTGATATATAGTTCTTGAGCACCAGGTAGAGAAGGCATGTTAGCACCTTCAGAAAGAACTGTTAAACCTTGCTTTAACATTGCTTTTGCGTGGCTCTCATCGATCTCATTTTGAGTTGCTGATGGAAATGCAACGTCAAGTTTGATTTTCTCATCTCTTACAACATCCCATACACTTTTACCTGGATAGTATGTACAAGTTTTGAATTTCTTTGCGAATTCTGAAACTCTTCCACGTTTTACATTTTTAAGTTCCATTAAGAAGTCCCATTTCTTTCCTTTAATACCAGACATATCAATAATAGTACCACTAGAGTCAGAAACAGATATACAAATAGCTCCAAAATCATTTGCTTTCTCGATACAATACTGAGAAACATTTCCAGATCCACTAACTACACATATTTTACCTTTTAAAGAATCTTTCTTTTCTGCAAGCATGTTTTGAGCGAAATATACTTCACCATAACCTGTTGCTTCAGGTCTTATAAGTGAACCACCCCAGTTTCTTCCCTTACCAGTAAGAACACCTGTGAATTCATTTCTTAGTTTCTTGTACTGACCGAACATATAACCGATTTCCCTTCCACCAACACCGATATCACCAGCAGGTACGTCTGTATTAGGACCAATGTGTCTGAAAAGCTCACTCATGAAGCTTTGGCAAAAATGCATTACTTCGTTATCTGATTTACCTTTAGGATCAAAATCACATCCACCTTTACCACCACCCATAGGAAGAGTAGTAAGACTGTTCTTAAATACTTGTTCGAATCCTAAAAACTTAAGAATACTTAGGTTAACACTTGGGTGAAATCTTAACCCACCTTTGTAAGGGCCTATAGCACTGTTATACTCAACACGGAAAGCTCTATTTACTTGAACCTTGCCATTGTCATCCATCCAAGGTACTCTAAACTGGAAAGCTCTTTCTGGTTCGATCATTCTTTCTACGATCTTTGCATCAACATACTCAGGGTGTTTTTCAAGTACCGGTATGATCGATTCAATTACTTCTGCCGCTGCTTGAATAAATTCAGGCTGATTTGGATCTTTAGAGTTTAAAAGGTCCATGTACTTTTTTAGTAATTTTGCCATTCTTGCTCCTTTGGTTTAGTTTTCGTAACTAGATATGTCTTACTATTGTATTTCTACTACGCTTTAACTCAAGTGTGCAGTATTGGAAGTAAAATATAAAATGGTCTTAAAATCTTGTCAAGAAGTTTATTATAGATTTTTTTTTGTATAAATTGAAAAAGAGAAGTTTCTCAAGAAAGTTTATTTAAATAATTATTTCTAATTTATAAAAATTTAGATACATTTCTGTATTAAAAATGCTATTGTAGGGATGTATGAGTAAAATATTAATATTAAGCGGTGCTGGTCTGTCTGCGGAGTCAGATATCAGAACCTTCAGATCAAACAACGGTATCTGGGAAGAGCATAATGTAATGGAAGTTTGTTCTGTGGAAGGTTTTATCTCGGATAGAGAAAAAGTTTTGAATTTTTATGATCAAAGAAGAAAAGATATTGAGAATAAAATTCCTAATGATGCACATAAGATGATCTCTGAGCTGAAAACAAAATACATGAATGAAGTTACAGTGTTTACACAAAATGTTGATGATCTTTTAGAAAAAGCGGATTGCCCCGATGTTTTTCATCTTCATGGAAAGTTAAGAGAACTTGAATGTGAGATGTGCGGATGCAAGTTTGATATTGAATATAAATCAATAAAAGAGATTGCTGAATGTCCTGAATGTAAAAGTCATGCTCTAAGGCATAATGTTGTAATGTTCGGAGAACCTGCTCCAATGTATCAAAGATTATATAATGTATTGATAAAAGCAGATCTTCTAGTCATAATAGGTACAAGCGGAGAAGTACTTCCAGTATCAGAGTTCGCATCTTATACGAAATATTCTATTTTAAATAATCTTGAGCATTCTCTGGCTATAAATCATATGATATTTACACATACATTCTATGAAAGAGCAACAACCGCTGCTCCAAAGATAAAATGTTTGATAGAAAAATTTATCGAGACTGGAGAAATTTAATTAATTATCTTTTCTACCTCTACAGTTGCTTCTCTTAAGCTGTTTTTTATCTCAAATCCTCTATGTTTAAATAAAGAGATCATTCTATGATTATCAGATGTTGTTTGGGCAACTATCTTTTTCAGACCCCAGTTCTTTGCTATATCCATACAATAGTCTGTCAGTAACCTACCTAGATCTTTATTCTGCCATTCATCAGTAATAAGAATTGCATATTCGACTGTGTTGTGTTCAGGATCAGATATAAGTCTTCCAACACCGACTAATTGTTTTTTCCCATTGACCTTAATTTCAGCAACGATAGCGATTTCTCTGTCATAATCAATATAGCAGTATCTTGTAGCCACTTCATGTGAAGACCATTGAAAGAAGTATCTGAATCTGGAGTAAATTGACTCTTTCGAACAACTTCCGAGTAGATCAAGCCACATAGGTTCATCTTCAGGTTTGATAGGTCTAAGAATGACTTCCTGATCTTGTATTTTTTCTGTGCTGACCATTTCTTCAGGATATGGTCTTAAAGCCAGATGAGAATATTTTTCAATATCTTTGCCTAAAAGATCAAGGTCAAGAACAATTCTTGCATCTAAAGCCATTACTTCATCTTCGTTCACAACCAGCGGATTAATATCAAGTTCAACTATCTCAGGATAATCTGCTGCCAGATAAGAAAGTCTTATCATAGTCTCAATTAACTTATCAATGTTTACTGCAGGTTTTCCTCTATAGCCCTTGAGAAGTTTCCATATCTTTAGCTCTTCTAGCATTCTACGAGCAAGTCTTTCATTTAATGGAGGAAATCCAATAGATCTGTCAGCGAAAAGTTCAGCTGTAATACCACCTGCACCTACAAGAATTACTGTACCAAAGATTGGATCTTTCTTAATGCCAAGTATTAGTTCTATAGAATCTTTCAAAGTTACCATTGATTGGACAGTAACGCCTTCGACATTTGCATCTGGGCATTTTTCTCCAGCAGAATTAATTATATCATCAAATGCTTTTTCGGCTTCACTATCATTGTTTATGTTAAGGATTACTCCACCTACGTCAGATTTGTGCGTTATATCTTCCGATAGGATTTTAAAAACGACAGGATATCCCATTTCTACTGAAATTTTAACTGCCTCCTCTTTGGAAATTGCCGGTTTAGGGATCGTAACCGGGATATCGTAGGATGCCAGTAATTTCTTTGATGTTTCTTCTGAAAGGATTTCATTTTTACTCTTTATGATCGATCCGAATTCTTTACGTATTTTCTTTCTGTTAAATGAGAACTCAACAGGTATATCTTTTGGAGTTTCATACAAAGTTTCAAGATTCTTTGAATAATTTACAAGTGTCATGAACGCTCGTACAGCTTGTTCAGGTGTCTTATATGAGGCAATACCGAGTTTGTTTAGTAATTCCATACCATCTTTCATATGATATCCACCAATCCAAGATGCAAGGATAGGTTTTGTTACTGTTGTTTGTAGTTCTCCAATAGCTTTTGCAACATTAGTAGGATTTGTCATAGCCTGCGGTGTAAGGATCACCAGGACAGCATCCACATTTTTATCAGCTAAGACAATTTTTGTAGCTTTAGTAATTCTCTTTGCTTTTGCATCTCCTAACACATCAACCGGATTTGCGTGAGACCACATTTCTGGAAGATTATTATTCAATTCATTAAGAGTATCTTCTGACAATTTTGCTAAAGAACCTTTATTTGCGATAAGAGCATCTGTTGCCATTACTCCAGGACCACCTGCATTTGTTACAATAGCCAGATTAGGTCCGTTCGGTATTTTGTTTCTACCAATCAGTTCAGCACAGTCAAAGATTTCTCCAATATCATAAACTCTTGCAAGTCCTGTTCTCTGGAAAGCTGCATCATAAACATCATCTGCAGAAGCTAAAGCTCCAGTGTGAGAAGCTGCAACAGCAGCTGACTCTGGGAATCTACCTGCTTTATATACTATTATAGGCTTGGTCCTCGCAAAAGCCCTAGTTGCTGTCATAAATTTCTTTGAATTTGTAATAGATTCAATATATAAAAGTATAGATTTTGTTTCTTCATCTTCTCCGAAGTAATCTATAAGATCACCATAATCAACATCAATTGTATTACCTATAGATACAAAGTTTGAAAATCCGATATTTTCCTGCTTTGCCCAATCAAGTACAGAAGTACAGAGTGCTCCGGATTGAGAAATAAAAGCAATATTACCTTTTTTTGGAGTATCTGGAGCAAAACTTACGTTCAAATTCATTTTGGGAATAATAATACCAAGGCAATTCGGTCCAATAATACGCATTTTTGAGAAGTTAGATTTTATTTCTTTTATATCATTCTCAAGTTTTAAGCCTTTTTCACCGATCTCTTTAAAACCTGCGGACATTATAATAATACCATTAATTCCTAGATCTCCACATTCCCGTACAATCTCTGGTACTTTTTCCGCGCTGGAACATATCACCACAAGGTCAGGTTTTTGAGGTAAATTTTTAAGATCAGAAAAACATGGCATAGCCATTACAGCTTCAAAATCAGGATTGATAGGATAAACGACTCCTCTGAAACCACTTCCGACTATATTCGTTAGAACTTTTCCACTCACACTGTTCGGGTTTGAAGAAATTCCAACAATGGCAATTCGTTTAGGTTTGAAAATACTATCTAAGTTATGAACATTCATTAATATACTCCCTTTTAAAATATTCAACTCAACAATAAATATTTTATTGAGTAAAAACAAAGATATTTTTATAATTGTTTATTAAAAAAATCAGCGAATTTTGAAAAGGTTAGACTAAAAGTATCGCTAATAACTTCATTGTATCTTTCAATTGAAGGAAATGGATTTTCGTGAGTGTATGAATATTTAGGAGCAATAATATCCACTATTGTATTAATATCTCGCTCTGATCCATTCATTGTGTTTATTATCTCGTAATATGGAATTACTTTATCATTCTTGAGGGCGACTGAATAAAAATATTGTTGGTTTTTCCTTAATAAATTTTCTCTAATTTTTTTCATATAGTGATAATCAAGCATTGATCTGAATATCATGCCTTCAGGATGAGTTTCACCGAGATAATGTTCTATCCGGTTGTCTTTGGATACATGTTTTTGCAAATACTCAGTTATATAAGAGTGAATTGCGACATTAGCTTCGCTGTCTAGGATAAATTTTGAGACCGGTGAAAATCCGTTGAAAACAGCACCACCACAGAATAAACATGCTTTGGAATTAGTAAAATAAGATTTGTAATTTGATAACTTTAATATTTCCGCCAGCATACATCCAATAGAATAACCAAACAAATCCACTGAAGCGTCTTTATTAATGATCGGAAATTTATTGTTTTTGATTTCTTCAATAAGTTTTATAATGTCATAGTAACTTTGAAGACCTGACCAAATAAAACGTTGCGGCATGTAGTTTAATCTCATGCTTGTAGCCACATTTGATAGCGAGGAATCAATTATATCAGGAAAATATGCTTTTCTTTTTTTTGAAAGATCGAACATAGCTCTTTTATCGTTCCATTCTGCAGGTGCTCTGTCCATATGAAAGGATATTGGAAATAAAATTACGGCACTTCCAGTATTATTAGATAAATATTGTGCCCACGGCAGGTATTTGTTCCATGACTTTTCATTAAATCCATGCAATAGTAGAATAATTTTAGATACTTTATTTACTCTCTTCGGTAAGAAAATATGATATTTAAAAATCTTATTTTCAGAAATTTCACAATCTTTTATGAATACATCATCATTTATCGTTGGGATATTATTATGAAATAAATTATTCTCTAAAAAATCAAAGTTGTGTTGTTTGCAACAATATTTATCTTTTCCTGGTAGAATATCAGAAGAATTTGATTCGAAAGTGAAATTATGTACGGTGCAATTTCTAAAATCGATGACTTTATCATTGAAATTGATGGTGTCTTTCAGATATGTATAGTTCTGAAGATAATTCATTTTATCTAAGGTTTTAGTATTACACCATTACCCGATCTTCCGTCTGTTTTTACGATCACGGGTTTGTTGAAGCGAATATGTTTTATGAAATTATCTTCATAAACTGCTTCCTGATTATCTAAAAATTTAACATTATATGATCCATCGTCTTTAAATGGATTTATTGTAAAATAGATTATGCCGAAAGTCGTGATATTATGAAAAAAATGTGAACCCTGGCTTTGCTCTATAACAAAGTCCTTCATTCCAGCTTCAACTATCACTGAAGATTGAGAAATATCAGCCCACTTCACAGGCATTCCTAACCACGGATCAGAAGTTCCCCATCTTCCCGGACCGATCAAAATATACTTTCGTTTTTCCTTAAGCATTTTCTGATTAAGTTTTTTAATTGATTCGGCAATAGTTTTTGTCTCAGAATGATCGAATGAATCTGGTTTTACGTAGATAATGTCAAAAATATTATCAATTGATCCATTACCAAGTGCATTGAATGATTTGATAATGCTATGTTTTTCTTTTGTTGATTTCACATCGACATCCAACGTTTCAAAACCTGATACGATTGGTCTTGCCTGCAGAAGATCAAAATAATTAATATTATTAAGAGGATCAATATTCACTGCAAATTCAATTTCAACAGGATTGCTTATTGCTTTTCCTAGCAGGCAAAGGACATCAATAAGTATTTTACTTAACGGAAAAGTCTCTCTCTTAAGTATATTTGCAAAGGTCATAAATTTGGGACCTTCAAAATCGAAACTATCTCGAATTACATTATTTTCATAGTCTAATGTCGAAACAATACTTTCAAATGATTCATTTTTTACACCCTCATAAATATCCTGCTCCAATAAATTGGAACTATCATCTACAGTAGGTTTAAAAGTCAACTCTTTCAAGTCTAGTGCATAGAATTTCTTCTGAGTATTTTTCAAAGTAGTATCAGTTGATGACGTTTGTAGTACATTTTGTGGAAAATTTGGGGAAAATCTAAGAGAAGTTTTACCATCAACAATAGTTTTTCCAAGACCTGCAGCTATATTTACAATACATTTATCAGCTTTCTCATATCCTACTGGATAGTTATTTATTGATCTTGCTACACCTGAAAAAGTAGGGTAATGAATATCGTCGTAAGTTCTTCCTGATATCTCCTGTATGATAACAGCCATTTTTTCTTCATCGATTACATTCTTTGTCGCCTTAAGATATTTTTTACTGTTGGTGAAGAAAGTTGATGCAAAAACACATTTGATAGCATCACATAGTTCTGTCAGACGTACCTTATAACTCGAATTATTATTTGGAATCATATATGTTGAATAAATCCCAGCGAAAGGTTGATAAGTCGAATCCTCAAGTAAACTTGAAGATCTTACAGCAAGTGGTCTTACCATTTGCTCCATAAGTATTCTAAGGTCAGGCATTATAGATTCAGGGAATCTAGCTTTTACAAAAGTATCAAGTATTGTCTTATCATCATCAGATGAATACGCTATATCATAGAGTTTATTCATATCCATAAAATCTTTGAAAACATCAGTTGCAAGTACAACTGTCTGAGGAATTGAAAGCACGATATTATCATACTTATAATTCATTCGATGCTTTTTTAATACATAATCTGAAAAAGCAAGCCCTCTGGCCTTACCTCCAAGTTGACCATGTCCCAGCCTTGAGAATCCTGAAACTTCATCAAATCTATCCTTATTAAAGTGAGCAATGACACCTCTACTACTACCTCTTCTATAATACTTAATGATATTGACAAGATAATCTCTGATTTCTTCGGTTGTATTGAAATCATTTAATTTTTTCAACTTGAAAATATTTGCTAAAGGGAACAATGTTCTTGCTCTAAGCCATTTTGAGAAATGGTTATTGTTTGCATGATGTGCCAAAGATTCTGCAGGAATCGTTTTTAGACATTTTTGAAGTTCTCTTAGGTTTGATGCTGCAATGATTGGTTCAAGATCTACCGGATCACGGAAGATAAAATCTCCAAATCCGAATCTCAATTTCACAAATTCTACAAGTTCATTTAACAATGTATGGGATTGTTTGTTAATAAATCCAGCGTTTAAAGGTTTGGCATTTTTTCGATTATCTTCATTTGATGACTGCATTAAAATAGGCAATCGTTTATCTTCTTTCCTTATATGTTCGCAAAGTTTTACTCCTGCTAAATGATTATGTATATTATCTTTTTCAAATTCAACATCAGTGATTATTCCGAGTAGGTTGTCTTTATACTGTTCGTATAGCTCAATTGCTTCTTCATAATTGGTTGCCAATAATATTTTTGGTCTACCCCTCATCCGAAGATTCTTCTGATGTTCATTCAAATATTCACTCATTACGCTATGAGTTTGTCCCATGATAGTTTTGTAGAGTTCTGGAAGATAACTCGAGTAATATCTTATCGAATTTTCGACCAAAATAATAGTTTGAACACCAACTATCTTAACATCGTTCTCAACATTCAGTTTATCCTCTATCAGCTTTATAATTGCTAGAAGTATATCTGAATTCCCAAGCCATGAAAATACATAATCAGACCCTTCTGGTTCAAGTGTCTCATATTTATCAAGAACATCTCTTGAAAAAGGTGCAAGAACAACAATAGGCTTATTCGGATATAGTTTTTTCAATTCAGAATTTATTTTAAATGCATCCCAGAAACCGTGACTGTGCATTGTAATTATCAGATCAAAATCTCTTTCCTTCAGCTGAAGTTTAGCTGCTACAATTGAGGTAGCTCTATGGAAATGAGGGGGAAATCTAAGATTCAATGCACCATATTCATTGAACACTTGTTCCTCAATTCGGCCGTCTTCTTCCAGAGCGAAAGCATCATAGTCAGTACAAATCAGTAGAATCTCCGAAACCCGTTCAGGCATTAGAAGTTCGAATTTTGTATCTTCAAAGTAATATCGTTCAAATTTATTTATCGAATCATTCATAATATCATCTTCTATTTCTAATTAATAATTAAATTTAAAAAATTGGATGTTGAAAAGCTATGAAATAATTTGTAATTTATAGTGATTAATATGAGACGCAAGGTATTGCGCCTGTACAAACCCGATTTGTCGGGAAGGATAATAAAGGATAATATATGAGTAAGGGTCAAGTTATTGTTAATACCGGTGATGGGAAAGGGAAGAGTACAGCAGCTTTCGGAACGATTGCACGGGCACTGGGGCATGATAAAAAAGTTTGCGTAATTCAATTTATCAAATCACCGGGAGATTATGGAGAAGTTTTATTTTTTAAAAAGCAAAAAAATATTGAATGGCATATTACAGGAAAAGGATTTACATGGAATTCAGAAGACCTTGCAAAAGATAAAGAAATTGCTCAGGAAGGTTTCGAACTTGCCAAAGAAAAGATATTATCAGATGAATATGATCTCATATTATTGGATGAGATAACATATTTGACAAATTATAATTTTATTGAAATTCATGACCTGATAAAAGCCATAGCAAACAGACCTGAGAATTTAGATATTATTCTAACGGGTAGGAATGCTGACAGTAGATTGGTAGAAATAGCTGATACGGTAACAGAGATGTTAAAGATAAAGCATGCTTTTGATAATGGTATCAAAGCGAAGAAAGGTATAGAGTTATAGGGGACGCAGATCTACGTCCCTTACAAAGGGAGAATAAAATGAATGAAAATAAAAAACTGAAAGAAATTCTGAGAATCAGCTCGGATTTTGCAAATATTAAAGACATTGATATTTTACTTGAAAGAGTACTCATAGAAGCTAGAAATATAGTAAATGCCGATGCTGGAACTATTTATACCAAAGAAGATGCTCTTCTAAATTTTAGCCATGCTCAAAATGATACATTGCAAGCAAGATTACCCCAAGGGGAGAAGTTACTTTATAAGAGCTTCAGTATAATGATAGATGAATATTCAATTGCAGGATATGTCGCATCAACAGGTGAAATTCTTAATATTCCTGATGTTAGCAAAATATCTGACGAGTGTCCATATTCATTTGATCCCGAATTCGATAAGAAAGCTGATTATAAGACAGTATCAATGTTGGCGGTTCCTTTACGTTTCGAGACAGAAGAGATAATAGGTGTATTACAGATCATCAATGCAAGAGATGAGGAGGGTAATATTATACCTTTCTCGGAAGATGATGCACTTTTTATAAGACATTTCGCTTCAACTGCCAGTATCGCTATGAAAAATGCAAGAATGACCAGAGCTCTTTTATTGAGAATGATCCACATGGCTGAGTTACGTGATCCAAAAGAGACAGGTGCTCATGTAAATAGGGTTGCTGCATATTCAGTTGAGATATATGAAAGGTGGGCAGTTGATAAAGGAATTAACAGAGAAGAAATAGATATTAACAGAGATCTTTTGAGAATGGCAGCGATGCTTCATGATGTAGGAAAGATAGCGATATCTGATACGATTCTTAAGAAGCCAGCGAAATTAACCTATGAAGAATTTGAAGTTATGAAAACACATACAACTCTTGGAGCGGATCTATTTATTGATAAACAATCACGTTTCGATGAGGTTGCATCGAATATAGCTCTTTCACACCATGAAAACTGGAATGGCACAGGATATCCAGAACATCCTAAAAGTGAAGATATTTCTATTTTTGGTAGGATAGTATCAGTTGCAGATGTTTATGATGCTTTATCATGTAAACGAGTGTACAAGGAAGCTTGGAAAGAGGAAGATGTGTTAGCAGAGATCAGAAAAATGTCAGGAATTAAATTCGATCCTGAAGTGGTGGATGCATTTTTCAAGTCACTTGATGTGATAAAATCATTATCGGAGAAATACCCCGATAAAACGTAGAAAATATTTTATTAATTAAAAAAGCCCTGATTAATCAGGGCTTTTTTGTGAGAGAGGACGGGCTCGAACCGTCGACCATCGCCTTAAAAGGGCGGTGCTCTACCAACTGAGCTACTCTCCCGCCTAAATGCAGTGCCAAATATAGTTCTTTAGGGTTTCGAAGTCAAGTTTTTTTTTAAAATATTAAGGAATTCTGAAAAATAGGCACGAAATAGAATTTTTATGTTATAGGGGTGTAACACCTTACGCCCATTTTTTTGACAACGAGATTTTTATTTTATTTTTATTTCGAAAATATTTGGCCAGTATTTACCTGTAATAAAGATGTTTCCGTTTGGATGTAAAGCTATTCCATTCAATACATTACTAGAATATATAGTACCGTCTCCAGCTGATCTTAAATCAGATAAATTTATTCTTTTTTCAACAATACCCGTTTCAGGATCAATAATAACAATGTCATCACTTTGCCAAATATTAGCATAAATCTTATCATTCACATATTCAAGTTCATTCAAATAAGAAATTGAATAATCATTTGAATCTTTCACAGATACTTGTTTTATGATGTTAAAATTTATAGGATCTCTGAAAGAAAGTATAGAGCTACCATTACTCATAATTATATGCTGATCATCATGAGTAAGTCCCCAACCTTCTCCTGAATATGAAAACTCTCCGAGTAGTTTTAGGCTGTCAAGTGAATATTTAAAGCACTTACCTGAAGTATAAGTCAGTTGGTAGATGACACTATCAAACACTGTTATTCCCTCTCCGAAATAAATATTATCTAATGAAATTTGGGCATAGATATCTTCATTTGTACAATTATATTTAATCAATTTAGATGAGTAGTTTTTCCCTGTTCCTTCTATCAAAGTATCACCCACGAATTCAAATCCTTGTGTAAAATAGCTTGCATTATGAGAATAAATATTCTTTAGAGTGTATTCAGGTTCTGGAGGCGTCTCTATTGTATCGGTATTTGAATTATTATCATTGCAAGCATACAATGAAATAACAATAATGGAGAGGAATATGTAGTTAATAAATTTCATTTTATATCTTCCCTGTTAGTCGTTGAACCTCTTTATATCTAAAGCATTCAGATGTATGATCATTTACTATACCTGTAGCTTGCATATGAGAGTAAATGATAGTTGACCCAACGAATTTGAACCCTCTTTTCTTCAGGTCTAAACTTATTTTATCAGACAATTCTGTCTTTACAGGAACATCGTTAGCCGAGTTGTAATTATTTTGAATAGGCTTATTGTTAACAAATTCCCAGATATATTTGCTAAATGATCCGAACTCTTTTTGAATATTAATGAATGCCTGAGCATTACTGATAGTTGCTCTGATCTTTAGTCGGTTTCTGATTATACCTTTATTATTCATCATCTCTTCAAATTTGTCTTCATTATACATTGAGATTTTTTTATAATCAAAATTATCCAAAGCTTTTCTGAAATTATCTCGTTTCTTTAAAATTGTTATCCAGCTTAAACCTGCTTGGAAAGTTTCAAGTATCAAAAATTCAAAGATGGTTTTATCATCGTATATAGGGACACCCCATTCGGTATCATGGTATTTTAAATAAAGTGGGTCTAAACCAACCCAATAACACCTTTTCTTCATTACACGATACTCATATTAAGTTTACCTATCTTCTTCAATAGTGAATATCCTATTCACACCATTTAAAGTAAATTCTTTTTCATCTCCACTTGGAAAAATAACAGATAGTGTAAAAGGACCTTTTATATTTCCTAATCCAAAGTGCTGAATCAAGGAATGCTGATTTGTTGTACCTTTTCCACCTTGAACTTCTCTGATTAAACTTATTTCATCATTGTACAGTCTTAATCTGGTGCCAATACCTTCTGAATGATTCTTGGTGATCAGTTTTACTTCAAGCCAATTGCCAAGCATCTCTGTATCATTCCTGAATAGTTGGATTTTCCCACCAGCTGAAAGAATATCAAGGTCTCCATCATTATCGATATCTGCAAAAGCAACTCCCCATCCGTTGAAATGCCTGGTTCCAGAGAAATAGGTAGCATCCCTGAATGTTTTATCGCCATTGTTCATATACAAGAATGATCTTCTACCCTCATAAACATTATTTATATACAAATCTAAGAAACCATCATTATCAAGATCACCCCATGCAGGTTCAGAGTGAGTTTCCTCATAGAAGATACCGGCCTTTTTTCTCTGATCAACAAAATTCCATTCTGGAGCACCTTGATTTTCATAAAGCATACTCATGTCTGAGAGGTCTATATACCTTGGATGTGCAAGGTTTGCCGAAAATAGGTCTAGGTCTCCATCATTATCATAATCAGCCCATTCAGACCCTATAGTATGTCCCCACCAGCCATCATTATCGTTCCCTGAAGGTCCAAGCTCTGTTGCTTTGTTCGTAAAATGACCATCACCATCATTAACCAATAGAAAATTTTCTGTAAGTCTATAATTTGAAACGAAGATATCAAGGTCTTTATCATTGTCAAAGTCACCGAAGTTTACACCTCTACCAGCTCTTGTTATCCCATCTTTAGGTAGAATTCCGGAAGTTTTGGATGCGTTCATAAATTTACCATCCCCTGTTCCAATAAAGAATTCATCATGCTCAAACACATAATCCTTTTCATAGTTGGCATAGTATATATCAAGATAACCATCATTGTTAACATCTCCGAGCCCAATACCTTCAGTGGATATTTCATTGTCTTTTATTGATGCCTTGCCTCTGACTTTTTGGTACAAACCATTTATATTCAATCGTACGCATTCAGGGTCTTTAGTTACGATATCCAGCTTGCCATCATTATTGAAATCAGCCCAAAGGCCTCCATTTCCTTTCATATTCTTAGGAAACACATTTATAGTTTCTTCTCTAAAATTATTTCCATCCACATTTTTGAATAATCTACTACCATTCAAAAGCATGTCTTGATAACCGTCATTATCGTAATCACCCCAGGCAATTCTCCCTGCAGAGATATCATTGAGACCATATTCTTTTGTTACATCCGTGAAAGCGATTCCCGTATAACCCAGTTTTTGTCTGGCATAGCTCATTAATTCATTATTATCGGCTTCATCAAGTTTTAATAATTTTCGTAAAAGCGAATCAGATTTAGCGGAATAAAGATTTCGAGAATCACCTTTTATCAATGATAGAATAGAATTAATAATTGCCATATCTTCATCTCCTGATTTATAAAAAGATTTAGCCATTAAATAATGAATTTGCCCTAAAGTAATTTCATCATCAACAGTGAGATGACAACCGCTCAGAACTTCATTTAAAATTTCATTTGCTGCGGCAAAATTATTTTTCCCTATCAAAATATCTGCTAAAGTAGATGCAGCTTTAACGCAGGCAGCTCTTTTCTCTAAATTCCATTCCATTTCAGGATAGTGTTCTAGTTTTGGATAATCTTTGGAAAGTTCATATCCATTTTGAGCATGTTCTAAAGCTGAAATTGTGTCGATTTTGTTTTTATACATATAGTCTGCGAAAACAGTATATGGGCGATAATCATCAGGAAATGCATCTCTAAAATTTATTAACGCAGTAGTTAATTGGGCATTCTTTTTCAACTTGCTTAGCGAAGAAACAAGATATTGATACATTGTTTTTCGCCAATTAGTTTCAGGATATTTTTCAATTAGTTCTGTAACAACAACTACTTTGGCAGAATCATTGCTCCATATTGATCGTAGTCTTTCATAAAATTCAGAACTTGATAATTCAAACGTAAATTCTGAAGCAGGATAATTTGTTATAATTTTACTTTTTACAGAATCAGCATCGTCAAGATTTTCAATTATTCGATAACCTTGATAGGCCGTGTATAGCTTCTCAGGATTATTATCATGATCTCCAAGTTTATCACATCTTAGTTGTATGTTTCTGTTAATTTTTTTTATTCTTTCGGGATTATCTTTCGCTTTATCCAGAGATTCTTGCCAGCTTACTTCCACATCTTTGAAGTCAATTTCAAAAGTAACAAGCTGTTTTTTTGTAGTACAGCTTGTTAAGATTACAAATATTATTAAGGCTAATAATTTTTTCATATACTATATTAACTTCCTAATATATTTAACAATGGTCATAAGATAAACGATTTTAGAGCAATTTACAATTGACAATTTACAATTGACAATTAAAGTCAAAAGATTATTACGATAATACAAGAATATTATGAACCGTAGGGTCGTACCCTTGTGGTCGATCTCTTAAATAATGGATTCTTAAGCGGGTAGGCACAAGACCTACCCCTACGGATCCGATTTGACAGGTAAGTCAAAAGATAAAAAATCACGTATCTTCTAAATATTTCACTTGATTATTTTCAAGTCGTATCATATTATGTAATTATCTTTTGTGTAAATAAAATATTGAGGTAATAAAATGAAGAAGTGGACAATTTTATTAGTAACATTACTTTTCTTAGGTATGATCTTTTGGTCGTGTAGTGGCGAAGATGATAGTGGTACCGAACCAGTACCTGATAATATCGCTCCAACTTGTGAAATAACTTCACCTGCTAATAATTTAATCTATACAATTGGGGATACAATTTTAGTTCAGGTAAATGCAACAGATGAAGACGGATCTATTGATGAAGTAAGATTTTATTTAGATAGCTTACAAATAGGACTTTATACAGACTCTCCATATTCTCACATTTTAACAACAAACACTCTTTCTTTAGGATTGCATACAATTTTGGTTGAAGCGGAAGATAATGAAGGGCTAGAAACTACTGATGAAATAATTATTAATTTAAACAACCCTCCGATGTGTCAAATTTCAGAACCTGAAAATAATTCGATATTTGAAATAGGAGATATCGTATCAATAGTTGTTGATGCTTCTGACTCTAATAAATTTTCAAAATCAATAGCGAATGTTGAATTTTATATTGATAATGTCTTGCGATATACTGATATCGATCTTCCATATTCGTATGAATGGAATACAGCAAGTTATTCTTCTGGAAATCATGTAATAAAAGTAATAACAGAAGATAATGATGGTGCAGAAACGGAAAGCCAAATAAATACAGCACTTGATTCGAATCATTCTCCAGTCATAAACAGTTTACTTGCTGAACCCAATCATATAGGAATAAGCAGTACTTCAATAATCACTTGTATTGCAACTGATTATGATGGAAATGCTTTAACTTATACGTGGCGTAAAACGGTTATGGCAAAAACCAGTGGTGAAGAGCGAGTCAAATATCCAAGTAAACCATTGATGTTTTGCCAATGTTAACTGCTGTCTAAATCTAATCCATTAATATTATTTTGTAAATCAT
>JAQIDB010000014.1 GCA_027858225.1 Candidatus Delongbacteria bacterium | reverse complement strand
TAATACTCCTGTATCTTTTGCTCATCTTGTTTCTCCTCCAAAAGATAATTAAAGTCTTTTAGCTTTCTGATGACCTCAATCTTTTTAGTGATGCCCATACTGTTATTATTTACTCTTATAGTAACATATCGTTCCAAAGTGATATACTCCCTATCAAAAATAGCCCCTGTTTTTAGGGCTATTTAAGCTATGCGGAGAGGGTGGGATTCGAACCCACGGTACCCTTTCAGGCACGACAGTTTTCAAGACTGTTCCATTCGACCACTCTGGCACCTCTCCAAAAATATGTACAATTGTATACTATATTAATTTAATTATCAATAAAATAATTATCTATCATCACCACTACCGCTTAAAGTTCCTCTTTTTAGTCTTGACTGTAATTTATCGATATTTTTTTTAGCTACATTTTCCAAATCAATATCTAATTCTGTTGCAAGTTGAGACAAATACCAAAGTACATCACCCAATTCTTTTTCAATAGCTAATCTATCTTCATTATTAACTACTCCCTTTTTATCTCTAATAACCTTTTTAATCTTTTCAGAAACCTCTCCTGACTCGCCCGCTAAACCTAAAGTGGGATAAATATAATTATTATCCTGGTTAGGATAAAGTGCTGTTCTTCTTGATTCTTTTTGATACTGACTAAATTGCATAAAATAAAAATTGAGAAAACATAATTTTAAAAATAAAGCTCATTGAGCTCTACTGAAAATATTCTAAGCTATATTGAGATAAAAGTCAAAAAAACAAATCTGATAATAGACCTAATTGAATGTGTAAAAAATAATTAATCTTATCAAAATTTAATATCTTTTATTTTTTGTCTTGTAAATATTTTGAATTCTTATTAGACACAATACTCTCCCCAATATCTATTTCTATTTCATTTCTGGCTTTTTTATCATCATGAGTAGCACTTTTTATACTCTTTAACAGATTTATCAGACCAAGCTTGAGTTATTTCATTTGTTAAAATAGAAAAATCCATACCTCTTTTAATTCCTCTTTCTTGCCATTCATCTGTTAACTCTTTTCTAATTTCAATTGTCTTAAGTCCTTGATTAATCCATTCTTTGGAATAACCTTTTTTTAAATAAGTTTCCATAGCACTATCTATTGCTAAGTCCGGATTTTCTGTTTCTTCTATTCTTTCATATCCAACCTTAACTAACCATAATTTAAATGGCTCTGCTTTTAAAGAAGGTATAGACTAAATTAAACGTAACAAATTTTCTGTAGAAAGACAGTCTGTAGCATGATATTTACCATCTTCGGCTCTAAATTTCAGTTGTACGATTTTATCGTACACCTCACTTCCTTCACCTTTTAATTTAGTTTTTAAATCAGACCAGTACCTTTTAGGAATAGAAGAGTCTGTTAAAATAGCTACAACATCTATAATAGAAAAATATCAAAGTGACGCTGAACCTGTTTATTATTAAATAGTACAATTTTATTATCATTTTTACTCATAGTAGATTTCTAATTTAATAATTGAAACCCCTAGTTGAACCGGACAAGCGGATTTCCCGCATCCGGCTCTACAGTATTAGGTTTACCAAGTGTTATAAATTTGGAATTTAATTTCTGGCTTCGGTAATGGATATTTTTCTAGGTATTTCTGAAAGCTCGGCCAGTTGTAACTCTTCTTTTGACTTCTGCGATTCATCCATTTGTATGTTAGCTTAATGGTTTCTCGGTGAAATTGCTTTATGCTGTTGAAATTTCCACTAATTCCATAATAGTTATAGTGGCCATCTACCTTGCTTTTAATTACCTTCCAAATATCCTCTTGTTTAAGAAAGCTTCGTGTTTTCTTCAGATAGTCTTTCATTTCCCCCATCGCTCTTCTGATTCTTTTCTTGCTTGTTTTGACCCCCAGCTTGTAGCGCCCATCTCTAGTAGTTGAACAATAATGAGTAATGCCCACGAAATCAAATGTTTCTGGTTTGGCTTGTCCTTTTCTCTTTCTATTTTCTCTGGCGAATCTTCCAAATTCGATTATTTTGGTTTTGTCTACAGCTAGTGTTAATCCGAATTTCGCCAGTCTTTGCTTTAGCATTTCCATGAATATTTGAGACTGGTCTCTGTATTGCATTCCGATAACAAAATCATCTGCATAACGAATTAATTCCATTTCACCTTTCAATTCTTTCTTGGCCACTCTTTCGAACCAGATATCTAACACGTAGTGTAGATAAATATTTGCTAGAACTGGACTAATTATCCCACCCTGTGGTGTTCCTTTGTCTGTGGCTCGAATACTTCCGTTCTCCATTATACCACTCTTTAACATTCTGAAAATCAAACTCTTAAATCGTTTGTCATCTATTCTTTGGGCTAGGCACTCCATTAACCAATGATGGTCAATATTGTCAAAATATCCTTTGATGTCGGCGTCAATTATCCAGTTAACTCTATTCTGCATAACCATATGGTTAATTGCCTTGAGGGCATCATGTGCACTCCTTTTCGGTCGATATCCATATGAATTTTCTAGAAAATCAGCTTCATATATTGCCTCGATGATATTTCTGGTAGCTAATTGAATTGTTTTGTCGATAACCGTTGGTAATCCTAGTGGTCTTTGTTTTGGGCTGTTTTCTTTCTTTATATAAATTCTTTTAACTGGTTGAGGGCGATATTTTCCTGTCTGTATTTCTTTAACTTTTTCTGTGAGAACTTTAATGATTTCACCTTTTGAATAGCTTTCCTTGGTTCTTCCGTCTATTCCCGGAGCTTTCTTGTTTTCCAAATTATTAAAACATGCCAA
>JAQIDB010000001.1 GCA_027858225.1 Candidatus Delongbacteria bacterium | reverse complement strand
CTATTATTACTGTATATACAATAAGACAAAAGAATTGATGTGATTAAAATGATAACATATAAAATTCTATGTCCTAGAAGAATCTCTTTGCTCTTTATTTTCCATAAAAATTCTCCATCTCTATCTCTATTCCATTCATTTTTTAAAATATTTTGCATTAAAATTGCTATTTCTTTCTTATCTTTTTCGTAAGATTGTCTTTGATTTTCTTTCTCGAAATATTTTTCGGGTAAAGGTTCAAGAATTTGAAGCAAATCTTTCACTAATTTTTCGTCTTTATTGAGAAATAATTTTGCTTCATGAATATATTTAACTAATTTTACTTTTTCATTATAAGGTTCTAATGAATTTTCACAATCTTTTTTGTATGCAATACCAAGATATATATCGCATTGACTCAAAATGCTTGTGAAATTATTTCTAAGAGAATTTATCCAATCTTGTCTATAGCCAGTAATTTTATGGCTTCTCAAAATCATTGTTGAAATGAAACCACCTAGTATTGTACCAATAACAGTTGCAAATCCAAGATAATAAGGTAAATTATCCATTTTCCCCTCTTTTGTTTGATATTAAAGCTGTTATTTGAAAAAATCAAGTAATATAATAGAGAAAGTTGGTTTATTAAACTTAAATTGCTTCAACTCCATTTTGAATTATATATTGATGAATAAATTCTGGATTAGAAATTTCTTCTATTGGTATCCATGTATATTTTTTAAAGATGTTATTTTGCTCATTTGAAAAAAAAGATTCTTCAAATATTATTTGATTTGTCAATTTGTCTATAATAAGGATAACATATGTATTACTAATATGTCGCTTGAAAATATATTTGTTTAATCTATTCATGTAAGAACTATCAGTGCAAATATTTTCAATAATATCGTTTAACTCTTCATGAGTTTCCTGATTTAGGTTTGTATGAATATAAGCCCATCTTGCCTTTTCAACATCTAAAACATCTGGCAAATGGCTAATATCTACAGTATTATGTATAATTTCCTTTAAACCTTTTATTGTCCCATTTGATTCCATTAACTTAGAAAGATTTTCAATAGTGTGCCCACATCTTTCATTCAAGTCGTAACCAGCTAAACATGTAACTGGCTTATCGGATAAATTAATTATAATTTTTAAATTATCCGATTGCCCACATTTTTCTAAGAAATGATTATCAGATTTCTGAAATTGTATGATTAGATAATATAGTTCCGTAAAGGAATCTGTTACTTTTAAAAATTTAGTTTTCATTATTAGTCTCTCATTTCATCAAATAGAAGATTTTTAAATTCATAGTAATAAGGTTTTAGTGAGATTATTGTTTCATTGATACTGCTGTACTCTGAAGTTATTAATTTATTTATAAATGGATATAGTAATCTACGTAATTCGATTAATTCAATATTAAAAATATTAGCTACTGAAGTGTCTTTTATTGGTCCAGATTCGATAATTTCTCTCAAGATAGCATTAGTTTTCTTATTTTCAAAATAGAAGGAAAAATCAGCAAAAAACTGTTTAACTAACGATAACTCTGTGTTCTTATTAATTTTAATGGAGTTTTCAAAATCATGATCGGAACTTCTGATTAAGAACAAAATAGAATGTAATATACTTTCATAAACAGACAAAATATTTTTCCAAGAAGTTACGTAGTTATCAATTGGGTCATTTAAATTGAAGTAGTTAATTGCTTTTTCTTTGTTTTTATTTTTGCCATGTGCAAGATAGTCTCTCAACAGGCATAATAAGCTAATTGGTCTTATAATCTTATCATCTATATATGTTTGTTCATTAATCATTTTGAATTTCAAAAACGTTTCAAAAGATAATCTTGTACCTGCTGTTTTCACTTTGGATATACGATCCATACTTTTCTTATTTAAGTGATCAAATATAGCACAGTAAGAAAAAATTCTAGCTTTAAATTCATCTAAATTATTTACAGGTTTTGATAATTCTGCTATTTGACTTGCAGGTGTGTTTGAGAATAGAGAAATATCAAACAAATTTGTAAATTCATTTTCAACTACATGAATAAGTTCAGATAATTCCACTACAACCTCATATAAGTATTTTATTTAGTTCTCGCAATTCGAAAACCTAGAGTCATATCATGAATTACACCATCATGGTAAGGTACAACATTGAAACGTGCAGTACATCGTATTTTATAATTGTCAATTGTATTAAAATTGTACCAAGCACCACCACGCATTACTCTAAAATCTCCACTTGTAGCACCTAATGGATCCGTTTGTTCTCCACTTGGATAAGTTACGTGTCTGTCCCAGACCCATTCTCTCACATTGCCAGCCATATCGCATAATCCAAGATTACTATTCCCTTCTGGGTAACTCCCGACAATTGTTGTTGAACCAATATTCGAATTATAGTTACATAAATTGCTTGAAGGAGTATCTTCTCCCCATGGGTATGTTCTTCCATCATTGTACTTTGCTGCATATTCCCACTCTGACTCGGTAGGAAGTCTATATCCATTAACACTTAAATCACATACTACTGCATTCCATATGTCATCCTGATCATCAGGTACACTTCCCCAAATTGAAGGGTCTGTTGAACCATTGATTGTATAGCAAGATGTTAAACCCTCACTTATACTTCGTAAATTACAATATTTCAATACTGAATACCAACTTACATAATAAACTGGATAGTCATCACCTACACCATAATCAAATGCAGGATTTGTACCCATTATCTCAATCCACTCTTGTTGTGTTGTCTCATATTTTCCAAGGTAAAATTTCCTTGTTATATTCACATCATGAACTGGTTGTTCATCGGCAGTCCAATTTGTACTACCTATATTAGGATCCGGTTGCCCCATACTAAAAGACCCACTTGGTACGAAAACAAGACCGGAAGGAGCTGGAACTATTTTAACTTCATTTGTATAATTACTATTGTATGTCAGAGAATAAGCCCTTATCCTATAGTAGTACGTTGTTTCATCAATCAAGCCATTATCTTCCCACTCAGTAATATTAGCTCCAACAGTTGTATAATCAATGATCCAATCACCGCTAACGATATCTTTCCTATCAATCTTAAACCCTTGCTCAAAATTATTGTTGTCAATCCAATTCAACTTTATTGAGCTTACAGATGTTGTAGTGGCTGCTAATCCTGTAGGGGTTAGCAATGTTTCATACTTCCTTGCTTGAACATATTCCGAGTATTCAACGCTTTTCACGGCTTTAATCTGGTAATCATATATACTAGTTGGTTCAAAATTTGTGTCATTCCAACTTTTCATATTTATATCACTTCCTGTTATTTCATCAACTTTTACATAAATCGTTTCTGTTGATAATTTCCTTTCGATATCAAATTTTTCTTCACCGATACTGTTATCTCTCCATACTAATCTTGCCTCAGTTAAGCTTACCTGACTTATAGTTAATTCTGTAGGTGCAGGGAATGTATTGTCTATCGTAGCTGTTTCGATTGAAGTAGTTGTATTTGTTCCTTTATAAGCATAAACACGATAAGTTATATTCTCATTTATTTCTGCATTGCTATCAGTCCATGTTTGAATATTAGAGCCTAAAGAAGCAAATTCAACGATCCATTCACCTGTTCCGACTTTTTTGTCTATTTTAAAACCATCCTCACCTGTACTGTTATCTGTCCAATCTAATTTAATAGTGAATATATTTTCTTTTGCGTATATAAGCCCCGTTGGTGCAGGAAATGAAACTGCAGAACTATTAACTGCGTAAGCAGAATAGTAAGTATCTTTATAAGCTCGAACTTGGTAATAAACAGTACCATATCCTTTTTTTGCTACCGTACTATCCACAAAACTAGTAGCTGTTGTTGTCATAATTTCACTATATGCACCATCATCAATTTTACGCTCTATTCTAAAACCATCTTCACCGATCGAGTTATCCGCCCAATTAAGTGTAAAAGTGTAAACATTGTTCTGATTTACGGTTAATGCTGTAGGTGCAGGAAAAGTATTTTCAAAAGTTTTTTGAGTGTAAGCAGAATTTGAGCTACCCTTAACACCTCTGACTCTATAATCATAGATTTTTGTTGGCTCTAGACCTATATCATTCCAAGTTTTTGTACCAGTATCATCTCCTGTTAATTCTGCAACCTTTGCATAAGTTGTTTCTGTAGATAGTTTTCTTTCTATTTCAAACTTTTCTTCTCCGATACTGTTATCAGTCCAAGTAACTGTTGCACTTGTTAGATTAACTTGATTAACAGTCAAATTTGTTGGTGTAGGGAAAATATTTATAATATAAGCACCGATAGTTGCCGTAGCATTTGTACCTTTATAAGCATAAACACGATATGTTAAATTTTCATTTATTTCCGCATTTATATCTGTCCATGTTTTAATATTTTCACCAACAGTAGCATGATTTATTATCCAGTCGGCTAATCCAATTTTTTTATCAATCTTAAATCCATCCTCACCATTACTTGTCTCAAGCCAATCCATCTTTATCGTATTTAAATTGATTTTTGAGTATGTAAAGTTAGTAGGTGCAGGAAAATCTACTGCTGAATTTTGTGTCGCATATGCTGAATAATAAGCACCTTTGTATCCTCTTACCTGATAGTAAACAGTTCCGTAGCCTTTATAAACATTACTATCAACATAATTTATATCTGTAACAGAAGCAATTTCAACAAAATCTCCATCATCAATCTTTCTTTCTATTTTAAAACCATCTTCACCTGTTGAATTATCAGTCCAATTCAAAGTAAAAGTGTATACATTATTTTGATCCACTATAAGTGTTGTCGGTGCCTGAAATTCGTTATTATAATTTGTTTTTGTAACATAGATTGAATTTTCTACTTCTTTTATACCCATAACTCTGTAATCGTAAATCTTTGCTGGTTCTACCGTTGTATCACTCCAACTTTTAGTCGAGGTATCACTTCCTGTTACTTCACCAACCTTTACATAAGTTGTTTCTGTTGAAAGTTTACGTTCTATCTCAAATTTCTCTTCTCCAAAGCTATTGTCTGTCCATTCGATAGAAGCCGTTGTCAAATCAATTTGTGTAGTAGTTAAATTCGTTGGTGCAGGAAAAGTATTATCAATATTTGATAACACTGAGTCCGATGAATTTAAACCTTTAAATGCGTGGATACGATATTGCAAACTCTCATTAATTTCTGCGTTTGAATCAGTCCATGTTGTTATATTCTCACCTATGTTCGCATATCCAAGTACCCAATCTGCTAATCCAATCTTTTTATCGATCTTAAAGCCATCTTCGCCTGTACTGGTTTCTTGCCAATCAAGCTTTATTGTATTCAAGTCTTCCTTTGTATATACTAAATTGTAAGGTGCGGGAAATAAAATTGAATAACTATTAGTGACATAATCCGAATTATAAATACCTTTGAAAACTTTGACTTGATAAGCAACCGAAGAATACCCTTTCTTTGATATTGTAGAGTCAATAAAAGTAGTTTCAGTTGTAGTTGTGATTTCAGCAAAAGCTCCATTATCAATTTTTCTTTCAATAACAAAACCATCTTCGCCATCATTTGCATCTGTCCAGTTAAGTGTAAAAGTATAAACATTATTTTGAATGACATTCAGATTAGTAGGAGTAAGAGGTTTAATACCGAATTGTAGATCTAACTCCGTCTCTGTAGCATCATCATCTTCTGCCACTACTCTAATTATATGTTCACCTATAACCAAATCTGTTGTAGCAATATCAGCATCGTATGGAAAAGTTTGAACAGATGCAACACCAACACCATCTACATAAAATCTAACTTCTTCAATACTACCGTCACTATCTTCCGCATTAACCTTGATCTGAATTGTTTCGCCTGAATTATATCCGGTATTCGGTGCAGGAGAAGTAATTGCACAAGTCGGTGCTACATTTGTCGGTTCTGTTGTGCCACCGTCATCTTCACCTGAACATGACCAAAAAATCAAACCAAGTGAAACTAGTGCAACAAATATCATAAAAAACTTCTTCATACCAAAACCTCCAATTGATATTTACAAAACATAGAATAATTTTGTCTTACTATTCTTTTCAAACATAAAGATAATCCCAAATCAATTCTTTTCATAAATAATAATTCCTTATTTTGTATATTCATTTATAATTTTCTTAGCTCAATAACCCATTCTTACCGATAATCACTATTGCCCCTAACGGTCATGGCAAAAAGTAGTGGGGAAGAGCGAGTTAAATGTACAAGTAACCCATTGATGTTTTGCCAATGTTAGGGGTCTGTAGTGATTATCTCTTCGTTGGGTTATTGAGCTATAATCTTTTCTTCATTACCCTACTCTATTAAAATAGTTTATCTATTTAGAAACTCGTACTGATGGTTCTATAATTGATTTGGGATTATCTTTATGTACTTATTCTATTCTGTTAATTTTTTCATTAATCTCTTCGGGTGATCGATACGACTATATGGGTGTCATCCTTCCTGATAATCGGGAGGGGTCCATGGGGTATCACGTTTTTTCTAAAATTTGTTTTACCCTTTCTCTCAAAACTTTTTTATCAGGAAGATATAATTGATATTCTCCTACAGCTAATTTATTTGAGACTGTAGCGGTTGCATATTCTACAAATACATCATCTTTCTCTGACGCTAATATTATTCCTATAGTTTCATTATCAGATTTGTCAATTATTTCAGCATTGAAATAGTTTAAATAGGTTATCATTTGTCCTACATCTTTATGTTCTACTTCATTGACCTTCAGATCAATCAATACAAAACACTTTAAAATATAGTTATAAAAAACCAAATCGACATAATTATGCTTATTTGCTAATGTGATTTTATACTGTTTTCCAACGAATGCAAAACCTTTGCCCAGTTCAAGTAAGAAACTTTGTAAATTTTTTATTAGTTTTGTTTCAAGTTCACTTTCTGAATATAAATTTCCTTCGGGAATTCCAAGGAACTCAAATATATAAGGTTCTTTTATAATATCTTTTTCATTTGTTGGTTTATATCCTTTTTTTGCTAATTCTAAAATTTCATTTTTATTCTTGCTTAATGCTAGTCGTTGAAATAAGCCAGTCTTTTTTTGTCTTTTTAGTTCTCTAACTGACCAATTTTCAATAATAGATTGTTTTTTATAAAATTCTCGTTCATGATTATCTTTTAGCTTTAATAATTCATAATAATGAGACCAACTTAAAAGGTGTGACGCTGTTCCACCTTTTGGATACTTAATATAGAACAATCTCATATACACAAGATTGCTTCTACTAAATCCTTTTCCATACAACCTTGATAAATCTTTTGCTAATTGTAAAAGTAATTGCTTTCCGTATTCAGCTCGAATATTTCCTTCTTGTTCATATTCAACAATATATTGACCAGTCTTCCAATTCGATTGTGTCAACTCATTATCGATCGCTTTATAAACTCTATTTTTAGCTTCTAAAAAATTAGAACCTATTTTATTAAGCAGTTTATTATATTCTTTGTCCTTAGATATTTCAATCATATTTTTCTCTTTTTATAATAAGTGGGACAGTGTCACACTTATTTATTATGGGTTTAATATTTTCATCCTTTTTTACTCCGAGCTTGTAGAATACTTCTATTGTTTATTAATTTAAGCCATTTCAGAGCTTTTGTCCATAAATCTCTTATTTCTCCATCCATTGGTTGGAGTTTTAAAATCTCGTACAGATGGTTCTATAATTGATTTGGGATTATCTTTCTGCAATTTATTCTATATTGTTGTTATTCTCATCTAATGCTTTATATGAAGGTAATTTTATTATTCATGAAAATAAAGAGAAATTATTTACTATTTATCATTGACTGGACACATTTTTTCTAATAGATTGGAATTACAAGTAATAAAATATAAAATGGATAATCAAATATGACCGAAAATTCAAAGACAGCTCACTTTTTTGAAGCTCAAAAGCTTGGATATGATGCCGTCAAACATTTGACTACATTATCATCTGGTACTATTGTTATTTTAGCAACATTTCTCAAAGATTTTTATCCAACTCCAGAAT
>JAQIDB010000193.1 GCA_027858225.1 Candidatus Delongbacteria bacterium | reverse complement strand
AGATAAATTCAGGATTCCGTTAGCGTTTTCTAAGGCTTATCCCGATACCGGTGTGAAACTTATAAATAAAGACAATTTTATGGATGAATTTTAAACTTTAGGACAACAAAATGAAAATTCTAATATTAGGCGGTACATTATTTCTTGGTAAGCATATCGTTGAGAGTGCTTTGAGGAACGGTCATGAAGTTACTTTATTCAATAGAGGAAATAATCCTGAGCTTTATCCTGAGGTGGAAAAGATCGTTGGTGATCGTGATTCTGAGCTGGATACCTTAAAAGGCAGGAAGTGGGATGTAGTAATTGATACCTGTGGTTATATTCCAAGAATTGTAGAAAAATCTGCTGAAGTTCTTAAAGATAATATAGATTTGTATGTCTTTATTTCAACTATCTCTGTTTATAAAGACTTCTCTGAGATCGGTATTACAGAAGAATCTCCTTTGGACACATTGGAAGACCAATCTGTAGAAACTCTTGACAATGAAACCTACGGAGCTTTAAAAACTCACTGTGAAGAGAGGGTGATAAAACACTTTCCTGAGAATAATCTAATCATCCGACCCGGATTGCTCGTTGGTCCTGATGATTACACCGACAGATTCACATATTGGCCGGTCAGGATACAGAAAGGATTCAATATTTCGATCCCTGAGAATACATTTTATCCTGTTCAGTTCATAGATGTAAGAGATCTTGCTGATTTCACTGTTAAAATGGCAGAGAATAATCAAAAGGGTGTTTTTAATGCAACAGGTCCTGAGATGAAACTGACTTTCCAAAGATTTATTGATCAATGTTATTCATTTACTCCATTGGATCTGGATAGTGAATTTATAAAAGTATCAGAACAATTCCTTGAGGAAAGTTTAAATGAACATAAAGCTAGTTTACCTATGCTCGAAGCAAAAGGTGAGTGGGCTGGAATTGAACAAGTTGACTGTAGAAAAGCTATCGATGCAGGACTTACTTTCAGACCATTGAATGCAACTATACTCGATACTCTTATTTGGCATCAGGGATTGCCAAAAGATCGTGAAATGAAAGTTGGATTAACAGCTGAAGTAGAAAGAAGGATTTTGGATAAGTGGAGAAAAAAGGGAAACAATGATTAAAAAATGTGATGGTTGCCAAATTCAGGATGGTTCGTTAAAAGTAAACGGTGGGTTCATATACGAATCAAAGCATTTTAATGTTGTTCAGGATTTTATGATCCCAATACCAGGTTTTATGATAATTGCTTCCAAAAGACATATGAGAAGTGTTGACGAGTTTACAGAAGAAGAACATAAGGAGTTCAGCACATTTCTATATGAAGTTCGTAAAGCTATGAGAGATGTTCTTGATATTCAAAATGTATATTTGATACAGGAAGAAGATTCCGGCCATTTTCATATGTGGTTATTACCTATGTATGACTGGATGAAAAAAGGAATCGCTAATGCTAGAAAGAATATAAATTATGCACGTGATAATATGAATACAGAAGAAAATATGAAAGAAGTGAATAAATGCATTCAGAAACTGAAGGAATATTTCATTGGATAAAAACTACGAAAACAAATTATGGGCTTTGATCTATGAGCAATATGACAAATCTTCTGATAGAGGAGAGCTTGAGTACGTCTTTTATCTTAATGAAATAAAAGACATTAAAGGGAAAGTACTTGAAATAGCCTGTGGTACAGGAAGTAAATTTCTTAAATATCTGGAAAATGGTGTTGATATATATGGGTTTGATATTTCTAAGGAGATGCTGGAAATATTATATCAAAAAGGATTCGAGAAAGGTTTTTCCAATATAAAGGAGATTATTACCCAACAGAATATGGCAAATTTCTCTTATCCGTTCAAATTTAGTAAAATATTAATTCCCGCAAGATCTTTTCTGCATCTAACTACTCAGGAAGATCAGATTAATGCATTGAAAAATATTTATGATCATTTAGAAGATAAAGGACAATTAATATTAAACTTTTTTAAACCTAATTTGAAATCATTAGTGACTAAAACTGAAGAATATGATTTTTTTGAGGAATTTATCAATCCCAATAATAATGAAAAGATTAAGTTGTCTTTTAAGAACCAAGTTGACCTATTAAAGCAAATAATAGCAATAGATTGGAAATTCGAAACAGAAGGTAAAGAATACCATTCTGAAATGAAAGTCAGATGGATATATAAACCTGAATTTGAACTTCTTCTAAAATTAACTGGCTTCAACAATGTAAAAGTTTATGGAAATTTTGATAAAACACCCGTTACAAAGGAATCAAATGAACTAATATGGATCGCCGAGAAATAGGAATTTAAATGCCCATAAATTCAAATATAAAAAAACTTAATATAATTCAGATATGTCGATGGTTGATGTTTCCCGCACCTATCGTAGCTATATATTATTTCAAGTATGGTCTTACAATGAAGGATCTGTTTATGATCCAAGCTGTTAGTTCAATAATGATAGCTGTATTTGAAATTCCCACAGGATATATCTCAGATAAATTCGGACGAAAGAAATCTTTGTTTTACGGACTCATAATAAGCTTATTGGGATTTATAATAATAGGAACTTCTTTTGGATTTACTGGATTTCTTATCGGAGAAATGTTCCTCGGACTTGGAGTTACATTTATTTCAGGTTCAGATTCTGCTATATTGTACGAAACTTTCAAAGAACTCAACCGCACAGAAGATTACGGAAAAGCAGAAGCTAAATTTCAATCTTTACATCATTTAGGTGAATTCGCTGGAGTAGTGATTGGAGGATTTATTGCAGCATATAGTTTCAGAGCAACTTATTCTTTTAGAAGCTTATTTATTTTGATAGCAATAATAGCAGCTTATAAGTTAATAGAACCTACGCAGGCTGAAAATACTAGTGAGGATAAACCTAAGATCTGGTCTTCAGCATTAACACATACTAAGAATTTGTGGTATATATTCGGAATAAGTGCTTTTATTTTTGCTTTTATGATAATTGGTTTTTGGTATGTTCAACCGATACTAAAGAAAGAAGCTATCCCAATTATTGCTTTCGGAGTAGTGTTCGCAGTTTTCAAATTAGTAGCATTCATCTCAGCAAGATATTCTGCTTCAATTACCAATAAAATCAAAATTTCAGGTTCAATTGCTTTAATGATATTTCTGATCGCCTTAGGTTATACAGGAATATGTTTTTTTGAAGGTTATATCAGATTATTATTTATTATTCCATTCTACATTGTTGGTGGATTATATATGCCTATAATGAATTCAGCACTTAATCAGCGTATTGATTCAAAAAGTAGGGCAACAGTACTTTCAATCAATAATCTCTTTGGAAGGCTCGTATTTTCTATCCTTGCCCCAATGGTTGGGTTCTATTCTGATATCAATGGTATGAATGCGACTTTTCTATATATAAGTTTGATAATTGTAGCTTTGGGAAGTATTTTATGGATTGCATTTTTTATCAAAAACAGGAACTTCAATGGAACAAGTTAAAGAGATATACGAAAAATACGATGGTGAATATAACCGTTTGATACGCCATAGAATGGAATTCTATATAAACCTAAGATACATAAATGAAAATATACCTGGAAAAAACCTAAGGATTCTTGATCTTGGTGGTGGAGTTGGTAGATATTCAGTTGCTCTTACAAAGGAAGGTCATGAAGTTACTCTGATAGATCTTTCTGAGAAAAACCTAGAGGAAGCACACAGGCTTTGCAGAGAAGAAGGTGTAAATATCTATCGAATGGAATTAGGTAATGCACTCGATCTTTCATCAATTAAAGACGATTCTTTCGATATTGTACTGGCAATGGGACCATTTTACCATATTAAGGAAGAATCACTGAGAATTCAATGCATAAACGAGATCAAAAGAGTTTTGAAAAATGATGGAAAATTATTTTCTGCACACTTGAGTAAATGCGCATTTTTTAAATATATCGCCAAAGCTATGCCTGAAGATATCGATAAATATTATGATAATCTGCACCATATTATTGATACCGGGATAAAAAAGTATTCTGATGGAGATATCTTCACCGATAATACTTACTGTGAAAATTCAGAGAATATCTTAGAATTCATGGGTGAGCACAGTTTCTCTGAAGGACAGGTTATTGCATCTGAAGGATTAGTGGATAATATTGAAGATAATTTACAAGAACTTAAAGATGAATATTTTGAAAAAATTGCTGAACTAAATTACAGGTTCTGTAAAGATCCTCATGCTGTCAATGCTGCAAGTCATCTATTGTATAAAGGAGTGAATAAGAAATGAAACCACAAATTTCGATAACAACTTTTTTTAATTACGATATTCCAATATCCGAACAGATACCTATGATATCAAAGGCAGGATTTACTCATGTTTCGCTCGGAGGGAATTTATCACACTTCAATTATCTTGATTCAAATGAGCGTTTAAAACTTAAAGAAGTACTGAAAAAATATTCTCTTAAGGTTGATACCGTACATGGATGCACAGCTGATTCTGATAATTCTCTAGAGAAATTGAAAGGAGCAGTTGAAGCTGCCCACGATCTTGGTGCAGAAGTGGTGGTATCTCATCTGAGTCAGTTCTTTATTAAACCTGACCAGGTAGAAGCAAATGTCACAAATGCTTTAAAAGTTTGCGAAAAACTTGAACCTATAGCAGAAAAATATGATATCAGATTCGCTTTAGAGAATGTTCATCCCGGTTCAGCTACGGTTGTTTTAAGGAGAGTACTACCTGAATTGAACGAAAAGTATTTTGGTTTCTGCTATGATTCTTCACATGATCAGATCGACGGTCCGGTTCCATTTAAGCTCCTTGAGCAATTCGGTGATAGAATTTTTGCCGTTCATATGTCAGACAGGATAAAGGTTTAGAAATTACTAAGGAAGAAATATACAAGCGTAATTTATCAGATCAAGTTACTTATGAAATTCAGGATATGTTTGATCTAACTTTAGAGAGTAATAGATTTGATGCAGTTCTTTGTATTTGGACTCAGGGACATGGTTTAAAAGAACAAATTCAGAAAAGTGTCAACAATGTTCACAGAGTTTTAAATCCGAGTGGAATGACCGTTATGGACTTTGTAACGATCGATGATAAGACTTACGGTGTCGGCAAAGAGATCGCTAAGAATACTTTTGTTGGTGGTCGTCCTGGAGAAGAAGATATTCCTCATTGGTATGCCACAAAAAAAGATCTAAAAAAAATGTTTTCAAAGTTTAACAACGTAAAGTATATTAATAGTACTTACCAATTTAAAGACAATAGTAGGGAAGAGCGTACTATTGAAGCAATCGTAGTTCAAGCAACGAAATAAAAACAGGAGAGATAAAATGAAAGATCTATTTAAAGTAATATCAGAATTTAAAGGAAATAAGAAAGGAATGTTTCTCGAGACGGTTTTTGGGAACGATGATTATTCAGGATTATTTTTGCATATTCTTAAGAAAGCTGATGAAGAATATAAAAATATTTTCTTTAAAGGAATGGCAAAAGAGGATCTAAAATGGTTCGAAGATTCTATTAAAGAATCAGAGGATGTTGATGAAGTAAAATTGAATGAAGACCTAGCCAAAATTAAAGAAATTGCTAATAATTTAGATAAACATGAAAAAGAAGCTAATCAGAAAAAAAATGAAGAAGCTATTGAGCTAAGAAAACATTTGAAAGCGGGTTTTGAAAATTGTGGTATTTCTGATCAATCTATGGGTAAAAAATCAGTTCCAATGGAGAAAGAGTATGACAAAAATGGAACAATAATCGAACTTCCTGAACCTAATAAGAAAGTAATACTTAAAGAAAATATCTTTGATTGCATTGGAGATAGAGAAAGTCGTAGAAAATTCACTGATGAGAAACTTTCTATTGATGAACTTTCTTATTTACTCTGGGCAACTCAGGGAGTTAGAAAGGCTTTTCCGGAAAAGAATGTATCCTTAAGAACTGTTCCATCCGGCGGGGCAAGACAACCATTTGAAACATATCTTACTATTGATAAAGTAGAGGGTGTACCAAAAGGTGTGTACCGTTATCTACCGTTAGAACACAAATTGATCTTTTTATTTTCTGATGATAATATGATTAATAAAGTAAATACTGCTGCATATGGTCAAAGTTTTGTAGGTAATTGTGCAGTTTGCTTTATATGGAGTACAATTCCTTATAGATGTGAATGGAGATATACAACAGAATCTAAGAAAATCATCGCTCAGGATTCAGGTCATTTATGTCAGAATCTTTATTTAGCTGTAGAATCAATCAATTGTGGAACTTGTGGTATCGGTGCATATAGTCAAAAATTGATGGACGAGTTTTTGAATCTTGATGGAATTGATGAGTTCGTTGTTTATGCAGCACCAGTAGGCAAAGTTGAAATAAAAAAAGAAGAACCTAAAGTACCGAGAGAAGCTTAAGGTTGAAATATAAATATCAAGTATTAGTTTTAAAAAGGAGAGTAAACTGTGTTTGAAAAAAAATTAAAAATATTTTTCATTATTTTATCAATTCCATTATTCTTCTTATATGGACAGGACGGACCTTATATTTTTTATACTGATTCACCAGATTCTATCATTACTGTCTCAGTCAATTTGAACGGAGATATATCAACTGACACGCTACGTGTTCCTGAAAGTGTGAATGTTCAGTTACCTTCACAGGAAGACTTCTTTAATGTAAAGCTCGCAAGTCAATCCTTCGAAGAAGAAAAATGCATATTTCCACCACAAGAAAAACTGTTCGCAGTTGCCGACATCGAAGG
>JAQIDB010000164.1 GCA_027858225.1 Candidatus Delongbacteria bacterium | reverse complement strand
AATGGGATTGGCATTGATGAAAAATATTTAGAGAAAATTTTTGTAATCTTCAACAGGTTACATAACCAAAAAGAATATACTGGTACAGGTATTGGTCTTTCTGTATGTAAAAGGATTGTAGAAAGGCACGGTGGTAATATTAAAGCGGAATCTGCAGGTTTGGGAAAAGGAACGAAGATAATATTAACTCTCCCCTCTATTCAAACAAACGATACGAAAGCAAAAAATGAAATGCTTTAAAGTTGCATTAATATGGAAATAATTTTTATATTATCGGTACACTGAGAAAATAAATTATGACAAGCGAAGAAAGACATATCAATATTCTTCTTATAGAAGATAATGAAGGTGATGCAGTTCTTGCTAGAGAAGCATTTCGGAGATTAGATAAGAATATAAATTTAACGCATATCTACGATGGCGAAGAATCTCTCCAATTTCTTGATTCTAAAATCCTCGCTTTGCCAGATCTTATTATTCTTGATCTTAATTTACCCGGAATGAACGGATTTGAAATTCTAAAATATATCAAAGAAAGTGATTCTTTAAAAGAATTGCCAGTAGTGATTTTTTCAACTTCTAATAATGAAAATGATATCACAAAGTGTAAGGAACTTAAGGCTGACAGTTATATAATCAAGCCTATCGACCTAGTAGAATACTTTAATGTCGTAGAAGGAATGAAGAAGTTCTGGATCAAAAATAGTTAAACATTATAAAACTCATAGAATCATTAAAATCATAGGACAGCATTATGGAAAAGAATATATCAATATTAATCATCGAAGATAATCCCGGAGATGCTTTATTAATAAAAGAAATGTTCAGAGAAGACAAAGAATATATTTTTGAACACTGTGTTGATCTAGATACAGCCCTTGAAAAAATTGAAGTAAATACTTACGATATTACTCTTGTTGATCTTGGATTACCTGGTTGTGTTGGGACAGAAGCTCCAATGATGATAATGAACGAAATTCCAAATCTACCAATAATAGTTTTAACAGGAAGTGATGATCCAATAATTATTAAAGATTTGTTAAATGTCGGCATTCAAGATTATTTGATAAAAGGAAATTTTGATAAAGAAACACTTACTCGTTCAATAAGATATTCAATAGAACGAGCAAGAGTATTTCAAGAACTTAAGATGGAAAAATATTTCGCTGATAATATAATCAACACTGCTCATGCAATTGTTCTGGTTCTTGATATAAAAGGTAATATTTTAAGCATGAATAAATTCCTGGAAGATCTGACTGATTACCATTACAACGAAGTAAAGAATAAAAACTGGTTTGAACTTTTTATTCCGGAAGATATAAGAGGAAATATTGAGGAAATTTTTAATACTATTTGGGAAGGTGACTTAAAGCAAGGGCATATCAACCCAATAATTAAGAAAAACGGTGATAAAGTTTTTATTGAATGGTTCTATAGCATCATGAGAGATGAAAAAAACGAAATTATCGGTGTACTTAATATTGGACATGATGTCTCACAAATAAGGGAAACGGAAAAGACTTTGATTGAAAGTGAGACTAAATTTAGAAATTTGGCAGAAAACACTTCAGTTGCTATTCTGATGTATCAGGATGATTATTGGGTATATGCTAATTCTTTTGCTATAAAAACAACAGGTTATACAAATGAAGAATTGATGAAATTGAAATTTTGGGAGTTCGTACATCCCGATTATCAAGAGAAAATAAAAATGTTAGGTCAAAAAAGACAAGAACATGAAGAAGCAGATGATAGTTATGAATTTAAAGTAATAACCAAAAACAATGAAACAAAGTGGGTATGGTTATCCGGAACAAGCTGTATGCATAATGGAAAACCTGCAGGATTGATATCTGTAATGGATATAACTAAAAGAAAAACAGCAGAAAAAGAATTGCTTAAACTATCAACCGCGGTAGAACAGAGCCCGTCTATAGTTGTTATGACAGATACTTCAGGAGATCTTATTTATGCAAACCCTATATTTTCAAAAATAACCGGTTATACTTTTGAAGAAGTTAAAAATCAAAATCCCCGAATTCTTAAATCAGGAGACATGGATGATAATTTTTACACTGATTTA
>JAQIDB010000155.1 GCA_027858225.1 Candidatus Delongbacteria bacterium | reverse complement strand
TCTTAATATCGTTGTTTTATAATGTTACTTTAGTTCTAACATTAGAGATTTCATTCACTTTGAGATTACCAATAGTTCGAATTCCCTTATCATATCAAGAAATCTCTATTCAATTAATTTCTAGAGATTTCGTTTCAGAAAGATACAAATCTTTTAGTGTATTTAGATGTTGATTCATAGTTTTTTTCGTCAAACTCATAAAAAAAACTATGAAAGGAAAATAAAATGAAGAAACTAACAAAAATCCTGTTTTTGTGCTCTTTTGGTAGCTTTATCATTACATTGCTACTACAATTTTCACAAAGATATAACCAGATATTATTTATATTACGTCATTCATCACTGTATTTAGGGATTGCATTTCTTGTTTCTGCAATTATATCAATCTTCTACTACATTTATAAATCCATCTTTATAAAAAGAAATATCAGTTTGATATCCCTCAATATTATTACATTAGTTATTCTTTCTATATCATTAATTTGGATTGCAGATACTCGTCTAGATTTCATAGCAGAAAACGAAGTACCCTACTATATGAATGAGATACTGTATGATGAATACAATAACAAAATATATGAAAGTGTACTAGTTGGTATAGAACCTTCAGTAGAAGTTGTTGAAAAAACAGCGAATAAGCTTGTTCTTCATATTGAGGAAAACTGTGATTGTCAGCAACATTCTCGTGATATTGAAGAGTTCTATCCAGATGATGAGTTTGATTCCTTCATCGACAGTAATGTTGAGATCTTTTTCGACATTGAAGTTATCTATAATGATGACACCTCTATTGACAGCTATACCATTGAAGAAACTAGAAACATACAATACGAACCAAACAATGTACAGCCTTACTATGGATATGTTTCAAGAAAAATAGAGATATCAAATGAATACCATACTGACAACCTTATTGTCACTCAAAAAGACTTTTACTACGCAGACTATATGGATGATAATGAATACATAACTTTCAATTCAAACAACCACTATGATTTTTCAAATGATGAAGCAGTAACGAGTTACTATAGACTTAAAAAATCATTGGATAATGAGGATAAAGTAATTTATATTATGGAACATCAAGTTCAAGGTGAAGATATCGATGAGATGGCAATTCTAACGCATGAAAAAACTGATGAAGGAAATGTATTTATCCATTTCGAAGAAAGTGATAATCGATTAAACAATGATGGTTTAATAATATGGTTTGGTCCAGTGAAAAATGATTTAACTGGTTCAATCTTTATAAACGATAATGACTTAGAGTATTATCAAACGTATTATCAAACAAGTGTTGAAGGTGGTAGAATCGGATATACAGAAATTTCAAGGATATACAAAGATATGACAGACACACGAATTTTAGCAAGTAATACAATAACTGTGGATTCAATTGAATATCCACAAAAAGGATTAAGTTTCTACAAGGATCTATTCTCAACTACTTCTTACGTTGAAATGGTTGGAAGAGGTGGAACAATCCTGGAAGACATTACACGACTAGAAAACCCACTTGAGATAGATAATATCAAATTGTATGAAATTGAACAACAGGAGTATGGACATTCAATATCATACTATTTTGAGGCATCGCCGTTTGTACCGTATAATCCACACGAAAATAGCAACCTTATGCTATTAGTTGATTTGCCCCCCAACATTACTAAAACAGAGCTCATCCAGTCAAATTATTTCAATTATTATTCAATGTTATTTCAAAATTCGTATTATCCACAGATACTTTATGAAAATAACGAAATGATAAACTTTATTGTAACTGAATAAAACTAAGTGCATTCTCAACAAGATATCAGAAATGGTATCTTGTTTTTTATAGAAATATGAACAGTAACAGCCTAATTCGTACAGGAAACTTGTATCCTATAGTAAAACCCAATAACATCTTATCTGAGTTACGCAATTCTGTTTTCAATAGGTAAAAAGATATTGATAAATTTTTGGGTGTGTACTCGAACCGATTATCACCCACATACAATTGTTATTCTTTTGATAATAAGTTGCAATTAAAAGCGATACAAGAGTGAACTGCACCCAAAAACTTGGACATAGGAAACTATGAAAAAGAAAGGGTGCAGTTTTTATATGTCAAAATACACAATAGAGTTTAAGAAGAAAGTAATCGAGCATTTCAAAAAATATGGTGCAGCAGAAACAACTCGTGTTTATAATGTAAGTAAGAGATCAGTTTACTATTGGACAAGTAAACACGAAAGTGGTGGTTTAATGAGGAAAGAAAAAGAAACTTATTCACCAGAAAAGAAACTAGAGATAATAGAGTACTACAGAGAGAACGGAGCATTTGAGACGGAGAAGAAATACAATATGTCAGCCAGCTCGTTTTACAAGTGGGAAAGAATACTTGAAGAGTATGGAGTTGAAGCATTAAGAAATGATAGACGAGGTAGACCAAAAGGACTCAAGAAAGACATCAACAAGAATGAAGACCTTATGGCTGAATTACAACGTCTACGACTTGAGAATATGTATTTAAAAAAGCTGAGGGCCTTAGTCGAGAAAAGGGAAGAGCAAGAAAACAAGAAACAGCAAAAGTAATTCTCGATATCAAGGCAAATACGAATTATACACTTAAGGCAATTCTTGAAATAGCAGGTATGAGTAAATCAACTTTCTATGAAGTGAAAAGTAAACTTGATGATCCAGATAAAGATCAGGAAATCAAAGAGAAAATCATCATCCTAGTGACAAAACATGATCAAACTTATGGATATCGAAAAATTACTGGTAGATTACGTAAAGTGTATGGATTAATCGTTAATCATAAGAAAGTATATCGCATCATGAAAGAATTAGATTTACTCGCAGTAGTACGAAGAAAGAAATATAAATCATACAAAGGAACAGTGGGTAAAGTCGCTAAGAACGTACTTAAACGAGACTTCATCGCAAAGAAAACAAATCGCAAATGGGTTACTGATATAAGTGAGTTCAAAGTATGTGGTAGGAAAATATATCTATCTCCTGTGATGGATCTTTATGATAGAAGCATCATTACCTTCACTTACGGGTTTTCACCTAAAGTACAACTAGTTATGGATATGATAGAACAAGCAACACCAAACAAGAAATATAGGCGATTAGTCATACATTCTGATCAAGGATTCCAATATCAACATATTCGATTTAGAAAACATCTAAAGAAGAAAAAAATCAAACAAAGCATGTCTAGAAAAGGTAACTGTCTAGATAACGCTGTGATTGAATACTTCTTTGGAGTAGTTAAAACTGAGTACTTTTACAGAAAGAAATTTAAATCTACTGATGAATTTATTAAAGGATTAATTGAATTCATTTATTATTACAACAATGAAAGAGTTATAACAAAACTAAAAGGAATGACTCCTTTTGAATTCAGAAATCATTCCTTGTGTTTAAGTTAATTAGCAGTACCTAGTCCAACTTTTGGGGTTCAGTACAGAGCCGTATCATAAATAGTTGCAACTAATGATATGCACGTCATAACAAAAGGATATTTAGTTTCTAATTCGGTGTGTGATTTGATATGATATTAAGATTACTTGTTTAGTGAAATATGGTATAATATAAGGGGGGGTGCGCCAGTTCGGTTGCACATATATAGTTGGCGGGAATCCAACCTAGTAAGATTTAGCCAATCGCTAGTAGTTAGTCTTGGAGTCGAAGCCGTGAGGTAAGATTTAAGCGTAGACAAACAACCATTCGAGCCGTAATGCGAAAGCGTGAAG
>JAQIDB010000054.1 GCA_027858225.1 Candidatus Delongbacteria bacterium | reverse complement strand
TAATTTAATTTATATTTAACATTTTATTTATAAATGTTATATAATCCACTAAAAGTAAATACTCCAAAATTTCGTCTTTGGTTTCTTTTTTGTTATAACATTGAGCCACTTTGAAAGTTCTTGCATTTCACTAATAAGCTCACTATCATTAAGTTTATTGTCACGCCATTCCTTCCAAGCATACACTATCATTTCTTTAAAACCTGACGGACATGATATTTCATTCTCCTCTAATATCATTATTAAATCTTCACCATTCCATTCAGGATCAAATTTATCATCCCAAGTACATTTAATAATATTACTCCCTAAGTATTTAATTTGAATTAAATCCTCAGTAAATATAAATGAAAAATTCTCTGCTTTAATGTCACTCTCTAGTTTTAATTCAACTTTTACTTCTTTCATTGTAAACTCCTTTTTCTTTTAATTACTTATTCATGTTCATTATATTCTCAACCACTTTATAAACCGTACTTCCAATACTATTCAACCTTTCCTCAAACGATCCTTGATCCTTACCCTTTGCTCTTTTCACAGCAGCAAGAATCATTTTATCTGAGATCTGATTCACATCAACACCTTTGTTATATTGAGGAAGATATTTCTTAAGCTTCTTAGTACAATCCTTAGAATTCTTAACACCTTTCCCATCTTCAAAATGAAGAAGCAACCAATACTCAAACTTAGGATTACTTAAAGCAAACCCGTGATTATCTTTTTCTTCTGACCAATCATGTAATTGCTTCAACTGATTATCAGTCCACTCATCTCTATCAGCAATAAGCCAGGCTTCGTCAGTTTTGAAAAGATTTTCATCTTTTATATATTTTTGCATACGATTTAAAACTTGAAGAGGAGAACTTTTTTTCTTGCTCTTAAGACACTTAATTCTAATAATTGAACCTCGATTATCAAAAAGTGAAAAATATTCCGGTTCTGTTTTTTGACCTTCAACGGAAAGAATAAATAATTTTTCATAACTCCTAGTAGCAATATATTTACGCTTAAATCTTCTCCTCTTTGGTGGCATTAACAATTCCCCTTTTTACTTTTCAGAGAACTTTTCAAATTGATCTTTGGAGTACCACCTAATCTACCCTGTAAATAACTTTTTCTAATATCTTTATCATACCTAATTTCCTTATATTCGATAAAAGAACGTAAGCTTGACATACCCTTATCATCTCTTTCAGCTACCCACATTTCGTCCCTTCGTAGTAAATCCTGATCCATAAGAAGAAGATCATGCGTTGTAAATAATAATTGAGAACGACTATCCTTACTGCAATTACATAAAAATACTTCAATCAATTGCTTGGTTAAAGCAGTATGAAGACTTCTATTCACTTCATCTATGATATAAACCTTCTTAGTTTTTGTCATAGACAGATCTAAGAAAGCAGGTAAAAAATCAATAACTCTAAGAGAACCATCTGATTCTTGTTGTAATTCAAATTTCTCATCTTCGCCACTTGACTTAGAATGATAAGTAACTAACTTCTTAGCTTGTAATTCATTCTTATTTCTTGATATGATATATCTTTCGTTTGTGTGATTTGAATGTAGCCTAACTGCCACACCTTTTGTTACATCTTCCCTTAAATTATTCCTAAGACCTTCTGGTATAGGAATATTCTCAAAAGGCATATCAATATATTTAAGATGCTTAATCCCTGTATCCAATGTTGAAAGCATTTCATTCATAGTTTCGAAAAGAGGGTTCTTATCATCAAGGAATCTTTCATACTGACCAAAACGAGTGTCAGGTGCAATCAGCACAAGTGTATGCTTGAACCAATTATATATTGGTGCAAATACTTCTACTTTCTGTGAAACTGAATTTGTTAAAAACAATTGATTATCTCTTGTACCCTTAAACGCAAATTGTAACAATCCATCTTTCAAGAGAGGTAAATGCATATTAACTTTATCTTTCTTACGGTGATACAGTACTTTTTCACTCGTTGATGTTATTTGAATAAGTTTTTCTTCTATGACCGCTTTTTGTGTAACAGAAAAACTAAATTCGTATATTTTCTCATCTATCAGCATTTCAATTTTAAATTTAGAAGGTTTCTTGATGCTTTGCTTATCAAGCCTGAATGGTTCAGTAAGGATCATACTTTCAGGTCTTGTTCCATCAACTACAAAATCTTTAATAAACGAAAGAGCTTTAAATAAATTTGTCTTACCAGAAGCATTCCCACCATATATAGAAGCAACAGGCAATATCCTAGTTTGATATTTACTGACTTTTGGCACTCTGTTACCGTGTTGTCTTTCCTTACTTGCTACCATCGAAAATTCAGCAGATTCTTTAAAAGACAACCAATTTTCCACTTTCAAACTTATTAACATTCTAAAATCCTTTATGTTGTTATATTCTCCCTAAAACACAATATAATACAATTCACATAAAAAGTCAATGAAATAATGAGATATTATCTCTTAATATAAAGTATTTATTATATTTCGTGCGTAATATAAAAACATTCCATTATAACTTAACAAAACTTAGTCCACCCCAACTTGAAGTCGCAAATTGCGACATCAAGTTCGACAACTCTTTATTATTTAACAAGAAGCAGAATTCTACGGAAAACCTTTCCTTATTACTTTTCACTGCTTGATTTAATACTTTTGATTGAACTCCATACAATTCTGCTAAATCACTTTGTATTTTCTATGGTGACAAATTGGCACCTTAAAGCTTTAGTTTTATTCTCTAAGGTCGCAATTTGCGACCTTAAAGAAATATATTTTAAAAGAAAGATCCTGAAATAAATTCAGGATGACGGTTCCGGTCATCGACGGTTTTATTTACAACAAGGGGATCTGATCCCCTTGTCTGGCAAGCCAGTGCAATATTCCCATATAGATACCCGGCTTCCCAATAAATCGGGATGAACTTGGTCCGAAAATGACAACATAAAAAAAGGGCTGATAATTTCACTTTTATCAGCCCTTTTGTCTATAAATTTATTAAACACTCAATTTGAGAATCTGCTCAACTACTTCTGGAGTGATATCCTTTTTTTCTCCAAGTTTAACCATCCCATGATCTTTCAATTGACCGACAATAGTTTGAATGTCTTCAGCTAAAATACCGTAATCACTCAATTTAATGCCAATCCCCATTGATTTAAAGAAATCACCTGTCTTCTTAATAGCCAAATCGATTCGTTCGTCTTCACTTCCCTCTGTAATTCCCCATATCCTCTCGCCGTACTGCAACAGCTTCTCTTTTTTCTCAAGCTTACGAACTTTAAGAAGAGAAGGTAAAACAATCGCTAGTGTCCGAGCATGATCCACCCCGTGCAAAGCCGTGATTTCATGGCCGATCATATGGGTTGCCCAATCCTGCGGTGTTCCAGAACCGATAAGACCATTCAGAGCCATAGTGGCACTCCACATCAGATTGGATCTCACTTCATAGTTTTCCCGATCTAGCAAAGCCTTAGGACCATCTTCTATTAAAGTTAAGAGCAGACCTTCTGCAAAACGATCTTGTACTTTGGCATCAACAGGATATGTCAGGTATTGTTCAGTAACATGGACAAAAGCATCCACAACCCCGTTACTAATCTGACTATCTGGAAGAGTATAGGTTACTTCCGGATCCAGGACAGAAAAAACGGGATACAAAAGAGGACTACCGAAAGGAAGTTTTGCATGTAATGCTCTATTCGTAATTACTGCGCCACTGTTCATCTCTGAACCTGTAGCAGGAAGAGTCAGAATTGTTGCAAATGGCAGAGCTTCTTTAATTTTCGACCCAAAACTCGTTAGAATTTCCCAGGGATCGCCTGAGTAAAGAGTCGCAGCTGCAATAAATTTGGTTCCATCAATTACAGATCCACCGCCGACTGCTAAGATAAAGTCAACAGGAGTTGCTTTTATCTGCTCTACACATTTCATCAGCGTTTCATACGATGGATTAGGCTCTATCCCTCCAAATTCCGATAATTCAAAACCTGACAAAGCTTTCTTGACTTTAGCAAGCGTTCCAGTGGACTTGATGCTGCCGCCACCGTAAGTGATCAACACCTTAGATCCAGCAGGGATTTCTTTATTTATCTCTTCAATCCGGTTTTTACCAAACAATATTTTAGTAGGGTTTCGAAATGTAAAATTTAACATTTTGTATCTCCTGTGTTATTATTTCTGTTTAAATAAAAAAAAAGCAATTTCTTAAGAATTTTTTAACATTATCAAGATAGTGACAATCCTATTACTTTTCAATAAAAATATATTTTATTTGAGTTCACTCTGGATTACCGGATCAAGTCCGAGTATGACAGATATCCTAACGGGATATAACTCCCCTAACCGCAGGTTTTAACCTGTGAGATAAAAAAAGGCGTAATAAATTACGCCCCAACACAGTCAAATATAACAAAATTACCTCAACGGTGCAACCAATCCAACTTTCTTATAAACCTTTGATAATATCTTATATGCCGACTTTTGAACATTCTCAGCACCAGTTTTAAGAACTTGATCCAAATATTTTTTATCTTTCAGAAGTTCATCATGCTTTTCTTTGATCGGTCTAAGAGTATCAACTACTATCTCAGCTAGATCTTTCTTAAAATCTCCATATCCTGAATTAACATACTTCTTTTCAATTTCAGGAATCTCAATATCGGTCAGAGTTGAATAGATGGTTAATAGATTATTAATCCCTGCTTTTTCAGGATTATTAGGATCATAAACAATATCTGTACCGGAATCAGTAACTGCACTTTTGATTTTCTTAGCAGTAATATTCAGATCTTCGATTAGAATAATAGTTCCCTTAGGAGACGCAGCAGACTTACTCATTTTATTCTCAGGATTCTGTAAATCCATAATTCTTGCACCTTGTTTAGGAATTATAGGATCAGGAATATTAAATGTTGGAGAATAAGTATAATTAAACTTTGCAGCAAGATCTCTAGCTAATTCAAGATGTTGTTTTTGATCTTCACCAATAGGAATCAAGTTTGCGTTATAAAGTAAAATATCAGCAGCCATCAATACTGGATAAGAAAATAGCCCTACATTGATAAATGCACCTTCTCTCGAAGACTTATCTTTATACTGGGTCATTCTATTAAGCTGACCCATTCCTGTTATTGTGTTTAAAATCCATGTAAGCTCAGTATGACCAGTAATATGAGATTGAACAAAAATATTTGATTTTTCAGGATCTAAACCTACTGCAAGGTAAAGAGCTAACATTGAATAAGTTCTATTTCTAAGTTCACTAGGAACTTGAGGTACGGTTATCGCATGTAAATCAACGATAATATAATTTTTTGTATAATCAGGATATTTATCCTGTAGACTAACAAAATTCTTCATAGCTCCGATATAATTACCGAGAGTCAAATTATTTGTGGGTTGAATTCCACTCAATATTGTTTTATTAATTTCTGTCTTTTCCATTGTTTTTCTCTTTTTTTATGGTATTTCAACATCGCATGAATTGAAAACCGGTCCATCAACGCAGGTAAGATAGTAACCATCTTCTTTTTTCTTCTTCACTGCACAGCCTTGACAAACTCCAATTCCACATGCCATTGGGGTCTCAAGTGATACCTGACAATAGTGATCCATCTCTGAGCAATAATCTGCAACAGCTTTCATCATAGGATTTGGACCTACTACGTAAATATTATAATCATTGATTTTCTTCAGGTTGTTATTCTTTATCTCAGATTTAAGTATATCAAGCACATTTCCTTCAAACCCAAGAGATCCATCATCAGTAGCTACAAAAATCTTAATATTTTGATCCATAAAGAAATCAATATCGAAGAAACCTGATTTGTCTCTGTTTCCCCATATCAAAGTGACCTGATCACCTTTATCTGTAAAGTACTGCATCAATTTTTTAATCGGAGCGATACCAACACCACCGGCAAGCAACAGCTTCTCTTTACCGTTTACGTTGATATCAAAACCATTACCCAAAGGCCCCAGAACATTTACCTGTTCACCAACAACAAGCATATCTTTAAGAATATTCGTACCTCTTCCAACAACATCAAAGATTATCTCAAAGTTATCTCCATCTGTGTAAGAAACAGCAAATGGTCTTCTAAGAACAGGAACTGTTTCGTTCTTGTTATTTACCTGTATGTTTACGAATTGCCCGGGTTTGGTCTTGTCTGCAATTTCTTTTGATCTTAAAATTGCTGTCACCACGTTATGCTTCAATTCTCTCACAGAAACAACTTCTGCTTTTACTTCGTAATATTTGGGTTCTTTCATATCTTTAAAGCCTTATAGTTTAAATTCTAATGTTTTTTATATTTTCCCAGATTTATACCTATTTTCTTCAATTCTTTATTCACATCTTCGTATATCAATAATCCACTTATATTGTTCTGCAATAAAAAATCTTGACCCTCTTCTTTACCCATAACGAACACTGCTGTTGCAAAAGCATCACTTAGGTATGCTTTATCTGTAATGATAGTAACTGAAACAAGGTCAGAAACACCATAACCTGTATAAGGATCAATGATATGACAATATCTTGTATCGTCCTCTATGAAAAATTTCTCATAATCACCTGATGTTGCTACAGCACCGTTACTTATATATAAAGAATCTATCAAAGTTCCAGGTATTCTTGGATTTCGTATTCCAATGGCTTTTGCAGTGGTCGAATTTACTAAAAGATCTCCCCCGGCTTCAACGATAAAATCATTAACATCTTTTTCATGTAAATAAGCTGCTATTGAATCAATGGCATAGCCTTTACCTATACCTCCAAGATCTATGCCACAACGAGTATCAGAATAGAATATTGAATCATTTTTGTATTCTATTGCATCGAAGGATGATATTTTCAACAAATTGATCAGCTTTATCGGATTTGGCAATTTTGGTTCTGACAGAGAATAAAACCCCCACATCTTTACAACTGGAGAAATCGCAATATCAAAACTTTTATCAGTATACTTATATAGATTATGAGATATTTTTAATATTCTTTTCAATGGTGAAGGTACTTCGATCTTAGCTAACGAAGCTTCTTTATTCATAATAGATAATGTGGAAGTTTCTAACTCAGGACTCATTTCATTGTTGAAATATTCCATTATTTTCTGAGAATCGTTAAATATCACTTCAACATCTTCCCTATCACTCTCGTAGAAACCATAAGCAGTGATCGTAACGTCAGTTGTAAACTCAACAAAAGTTTTGCTCAATTTGACTTTTTCCCCCTTGCTGCAAGACAGGATTACGATCAAAATCAACATGTATATTATATGTCTGATTTTCATGGCGTGAATATCGCTATATAATCAAATAATAGCAAGAAAATTATTTATAATGTTTCGTGGGGATCGCGGTATTGTGAGACGTAGCTGTGCTACGTCTCTACGAAATCCTTGCCTCTATTCTCCAATCTTTATTCCTTGCCTTAGGATAAATAATCATTTATCTTTTATTACTATAATTTATAAAACAAAAATAGAATTTTAGTGGGATCAAAATGGCAAAACGAAAAACCGTTAAAGAAATTTATAAAATGAAGAAGCAGAAGAAAAAAATCACTATGCTTACTGCTTACGATTATCAATTTGCAAAAATAATGGACAAAGCTGGCATTGATGTGATCTTAGTCGGAGATTCTTTAGGAATGGTCTTTCAAGGAAATTCGACAACTATTCCTGTAACCGTTGAACAAATGATATATCACACTAAGATAGTAGTTGATTCCACTGAGAATGCATTTATAATTGCTGACATGCCTTTTGGAAGTTACCAGATATCTGTTGTTAAAGGTGTAGAAAATGCTGTTAAGATGATGAAAGAAACAGGATGTAATGCAGTCAAAATTGAAGGTGGTCAAAGAGTAATTCCATTAGTTAAACAATTGATTCTTGCAGGAATTCCTGTATTTGGGCATCTTGGTCTTACTCCCCAATCTATTAATAAATTCGGAAGTTATCGGCTAAGAGCAAGAAAAGAAGGCGAAGCTTATAAACTTATAAATGATGCTGTTCTATTAGAAAAAGCCGGTGTGTCCGGTATCATTCTTGAGAAAATACCTTCAGATCTTGCTGAAGAAGTTACAAAAAAAATGAAAGTTCCAACTATCGGTATTGGTGCTGGCTCTGAATGTGACGGTCAAGTATTGGTGATAACTGATTTACTTGGTATTGATGAAGATGTTAATTTTAAGTTCGTAAGAAAATATGCCAACTTAAATGAAATCATTTCGAATTCTGTGGAAAATTATATTTCTGATGTAAAAGACGCAAAGTTCCCTAGTGAAGAAGAGTCCTACTAACTAACTGGATTTAAAATGAAAATTTTAAAAACGATAGCTGAAATAAAGGAATACATAAAACAATTCAAATGTAAAGATGAATTGATCGGATTTGTTCCAACAATGGGAGCTTTACATGAAGGACATCTTACTTTGGGTAAAGAAGCAAGATATGAGTGTGATTGTCTTATATATTCTATTTTTATTAATCCTACCCAATTTGGTCCAAATGAAGACTTAGATAAGTATCCCAGGGATATTGGAGGTGATCTTGCTAAATTGGAAGCTATTGATGTTGATGCAGTTTTCCTTCCGGATGAAAAGATGATGTATCCTGATAATTACAAGACCTATGTAAAAGTTGAAGATATCGGAAAAATCCTTTGCGGAAAAAGTAGGATAGATCATTTCAGAGGAGTTACTACAATAGTTTCGAAGTTGTTTAACATTGTTGAATGTGATGAGGCTTACTTCGGTAAAAAAGATATTCAGCAATTCATCATCATTAAGAAGATGGTTGAAGATCTTAACATGAACGTTAAAATGATATCTATTGATACTGTGAGAGAAGAAGATGGATTAGCTAAGAGCAGTAGAAACGCTTACTTAACGGAAGAAGAAAGAAAAGCAGCACCTATTATACATAAATCTATGATCAAAGCAAAAGAAGATTTAGCCATTCATTTTTCACCTGAAGATTTGATAGAAGATGTAATTCTTTTGATATCTGAAGAGCCTTTAGCTGAAATTGAATACATAGAATTAAGAAGATCCAAAGATCTGTCAAAAGTTGAAGATCTATCTGAAGAAGGAATACTTTTAATACTTGCTGCTAAATTTGGAAAAACTCGATTAATTGATAATTTATTATTAAACTAAAAACGGAAAGAAAAATAATGAACAAACTTTACACCTTAATACTAGCTGCAGGAAAAGGCACAAGAATGAAATCAGACCTTCCAAAGGTTATTCATAAAATAGATGGAAAAGAACTTGTAAAATACGTCATCAAACAAGCAAAAGATGTTGGTTCTGAAGAAATCTGGGTGATCACAGGTCATAAGGGAAATCTTGTAAGAGAAGCTACTGCAGATGATAACGTATTCTATGTTGAGCAAAAAGAGATGCTTGGGACAGGACATGCTGTAATGCAAGCTGAAGATGTACTAAAGGAAAAAGATGGAGATGTTTTAATTCTTTGTGGAGATGTACCTGTATTAAAAGGTGAAACTTTAGCTAAATTCAGAGATTTTCATATTTCATCGGGATCTGTAGCAACTGTAATGACCACTAAATTTGATAATCCATTCGGTTATGGAAGAATTATTACAAATGATAAAGGTGAAATTCTAAAAATAGTTGAGCAGAAAGACGCTTCTGAAGAAGAAAGAAAAGTTAAAGAGATAAATTCAGGTGTATATATTATAAATTTAAAGGATCTATTCTCTTCACTTGATAGCATTACATCTGATAATGCAGGGAATGAATATTATTTAACAGATGTAATCTCTATTTTAAAAAATAAAGGTAAAAAAGTTCTAACTTATTTAATCGAAGATAATTCTGAGATATTAGGAATAAATACCATCGAACAATTGAAAGAAGCTGAGAGTATAATTTTATCAAGAAAGTAGTAGGGACGAACCCATGTGTTCGTCTGGAAGGGTATCCCGTAGAGACGCGATTCATCACGTCTCACAATGCAGTGAAAAGGAGTTCAAAATGAAAAAAATTATATTTGTATCAGCAATGGTTCTATTTGGATTTGTTTTTGCCCAGTACAAAGCCGATGTTGAAAGCTTTGATCCAAGAATGAATCTTATGACTCCTTCCACAGGTTCTATGTTCGATATGTCCAAGATCAAGGTAGATCATTCTTTTTCTATGAACTATTCATCTTCAGGAACTAATTCAAACTTTGTAAATGAATATGTTGCAGGCATAAACTACCGCATCTCAGATCCTATGAATCTAAGGTTGGAACTGGGAATGTCATATACTCCATACTCAACTTTTACTATTCCCGGTGAAGAACAGGAAGCTCAAGTTTATTTAAAATCTGCTACCTTTGATTATAGACCAAATAAACAATTTCATCTCCAGGTCGGTTATAACAATTATCAACCCAATGATCTGCTCTTTAATTCAATAAACAAACCATTTGGTTCAAGTTTCCTCTCCCCCTAATAATGACAAATAAAATCAGGTAAAAAAGCAAATGCCAAGAGTAAAACCAAAAACAAAAACTACAAAAGAAGTTAAAGAAGCTAATTTGTTTTTATATGTTATCATATTCATTCTATTGATACAAACAGTATTTTTATTCTATAAAAATTTTAATTTTATGAAAGATCAATTTTCTTCAAACGGAACTGAATATATTTATGGTACTTCTGAAGTTGATGAGAATAACGGTAGCACAGATTCCAACATTACTCACACAGGTGAATATTTAGATCTAAATCGACCAGTAAGAGTAGGCATCTTAAATGGATGTGGTAAGTCCGGTCTTGCAGGAGAGTGGAAATCAAAGCTTAGAGATCTAAAATACGATATCAGAGAAATCGGGAATGCAGATAAGAATTACATGAATTCTATTGTACTCAGTAGAATCAAGAATATGAAGCCAGCATTTGATCTTGCTAAAAAATTAGGAATACCTGATAAAGATGTTCTTTTACAAATAAATAATGCTATTGTTGATATTGACGTTTCACTCATCTTAGGAAAAGATTATAAAAAATTAAAATGAATCTTAAATACAACTCACTACGAACAAAATTCCCGACCTTCATTTATGAAGGTTTTTCATATATTAGGGAAAATAGCACTATAAGAATAACTTTTCAATTTATACAATCGACTGACATTATTTTCAATCCTGAATTGATAATTCCATTTGATAAAAATATAGATATCGAAGATCTTGAAGTTATTATTTTCAACATCGGTATGATCGAGTTAATAAGTTATTATAAAGCTTGTTGTTCACCCAAGATCGTTATCAAAGCAGGATATTTGAATGAAAAACAACTTAACTTCTGGAATACTATTTATTTCAACGGACTCGGTGAATTTCTCTACACTAACCAAATAGAGACTACTCCAGATGAATTGTTCAATTTCAAAATTGATTCTGATAGAATTTTTAAGCCTTTAGATTCAAAACTTGATGATGATTGCATAATTCCTGTTGGTGGTGGAAAAGATTCTGTTGTTACTTTAGAATTACTCAAAAACGAAAGTAATAATATACCTTTCATTCTTAATCCCAGAGACGCATCAATAGACAGCGTTAAATCAGCTGGATATAAAGATCATATAGCTTTTCAGAGAAAACTTGATACAAAGCTATTTGAACTGAATAAAGAAGGTTACCTAAACGGTCATACTCCTTTCTCTGCTCTACTGGCTTTTATAAGCACGTTAGCTGCGTTTCTTTATAAAAAGAAAAACATTGTACTATCAAATGAGAATAGCGCTAGCGAAGGTAATGTGCAGTTCTCCGGCATCGAAGTTAATCATCAATATTCAAAATCATTCGAAGCTGAAAAAGCTCTTCATGATTATATATCTGAATATATCCATCCTGAAATAAATTACTTCAGCTTTCTTCGTCCTATCTATGAACTTAAAATTGCAGAATTCTTCAGTAAATATAAAGATCATTTCTCTGGTTTCAGAAGTTGTAACGTTGGAAGTAAGAAAAATATATGGTGTTGCAACTGTCCTAAGTGTCTTTTCACTTACATAATTTTAGCTCCATTCATACCTAAACAAGAAATGGTGAATATTTTCGGAGAAGATCTACTTAACAAAAAGGAACTGGAAGGCGAATTCATTAAACTTCTTGGTGACACAGATATAAAACCTTTTGAATGCGTGGGAACTCACAGAGAGATCAAAGCTGCATTGGCTAAAACGATAGTTAATTACACTGGTGAAGAGTTACCTTATTTGCTAAAATCATTCTCAGAGAAATATTCATCTGAGTTTGAAAAAATGCTTATGGACTATGATATTTTAATAAAATTCTACAGTCGAGAAAATCTTTTAAATGAAAAATTCAATAATATTCTATTTGGAAAGATGTAACACAAAGTGTCATCCTCGTGCTTGACACGGGGATCCACAATAATAAAAAAATGGATATCCGGATCAAGTCCGAATATGACAGAGGGACAAATGAATAAAGATAAATTAAATAAATATTTCAACGATAAGGATATTCTTATTCTTGGCTTCGGCAAAGAAGGAATTTCTTCTTATGAGTTTATTTCTAAAAATTTCACACCGAATAGTATTACGATCTATGATAAAAGAGATATCTCAGATACTTTCAAAGTTGAAAATGTGAAGTTGATTTCTGAAATAGAACCAGAAAGTATTGATGCCGTATTTGATATCATCTTAAAAAGTCCCGGAATTCCATTGTCCGATGAATTTATTAAGAAATTTGAAAATATAATTTCTTCACAGACAGATATTTTTCTTAGAGAATTCAGTAAGATTACTATAGGTATAACAGGTACAAAAGGAAAAAGTACAACTGCCACTTTAACTCATAAGATTCTCTCAGATTCAGAGAAACATGCTTTACTCGGTGGAAATATCGGTGTTCCATGCTTTGATCTTATCAATGAAATAACAAATGATACAATAGTTATTCTGGAATTATCTTCTCACCAGCTTCAATACGTTAAGAATGGTCCAAAAATAGCTATATTTCTAAATATTTATCCTGAGCATCTTGATTTTTATAAAGATCTAAACAGTTATGCAAAAGCTAAGATGAATATTTTAAATTCAGGGAATAATCTTGTGATATATCCTAAGAAAGAATTTTCTGAGATAAAAACAAAGTCTCATAAAATATATTTTACTATAGATATTGTTGATGGAATTGCAAATATAAATTATGCCCAAAATGACAAACATATCTCTTTTGAGATCAATATAAGTAAGCTAAAGCTGAAAGGTGTTCATAATTTAAATAATATTGCAGCGGCAGCCATTACATGTTTTCTTAAAGAATGTGGATTAGAACACATTCTCCAAAGTATTTATTCTTTTAAAGGTCTTGAACATAGATTAGAATACTGTGGAAAGATCCGGAATATAAATTTCTACAATGATTCCATTTCTACAATACCTCAAACTACTATAGCAGCATTACGAACTTTTAATAACGAGATTGGATCTTTAATACTTGGAGGATTTTTTAGAGGAAAAGAAATTACTTTTACCGAATTAGCTAAAGAGATCGTACAATCGAAAGTTAGAAATATATTCTTTTTACCTGAGACAGGAATAATGATATTTGAAGAATTACTTCAAGCCGGTTATGAACTTAAAGTTGATAATATGAAGCCCTACACTGTCATTGAAAAAGAAGGTTGGGCTATAAAATGTTTCTTTGCTAATGATTTTGATTCTATGAAAGGATTTATTTTTAAATATACACCCAGAGATTCTATCTGTCTTCTCTCCCCTGCTTCTTCAAGCTATAATATGTATAAAAATTTTGAAGAGCGCGGAAATCGTTTTAAAGAGATGATTAAAATCTGATTACGTACAGACGTACTACCATACGTTTCTCTTGGGTAAGCACGTTTCTCTTGGGTAAGCACGTTTCTCTTAGACGTTATAAATAACGCCACTACGAATTATTTTATGACAACAAATTTACCTACAAATTCATAATCAGAATCAACATCATGAACACTAAATAAATATATACCCGAAACGGATGCCTGATTATTCTCAGAGACTAAATTCCAGTAGGCTCCATTAAGACCCATTTTATTAACGGTGCCCGTCGCTGCATTTCCGTTATGTGCAATTGTTTTAACAAGATCACCTGCTAACGTATAAATACGTAAGACACATCTGACAGGAAGATTCATAAACAT
>JAQIDB010000055.1 GCA_027858225.1 Candidatus Delongbacteria bacterium | reverse complement strand
ATCTTCGGAAATAACTTATTGTCTTTTGAAAAAGTTTCTTCTGAAATTATTAAAATATCATTACCTTGCTCTTTCAGTTGAGTAGCATAAGCAATTAGATACATATCTGCATATTTATTTTCAAATTTATCAATTTCTTCAGATATAGTTACTTTATTATCGTTTAAGAATTTTTCATTCCCTTTTATATAATACTTATCTGTTAGTTCTTGAACTTTGTCAAAAATCGATAAAGTTTTTATAACATATTCTTTTATGGCTTTCTTAAATTGATTGTATTTAAAATATTTCAATTCATCAAAGACTTTATCAAGAATTATTATTTCTCTGTTTTTAATTTTTTCTATTAAAAATTCAAACAGTCCTTCAAATATTATTTTATCACTTTTATTTATTAGGTAAAAAGAATGGTAATATTTAAAAAAATTTATTAAACTGGAGGCATCAATAACTATATGATCAAATCTCATGAATAAATTACCTCTTCAAATGCTTTATTCTTAATATTCAAAGATTCGATCACTTTTGATTCACTGATATTTCCTTCAAAATAATTTATCTTAATAAGCTCTTTGTATAATTTTGATTCGATAGGTATTGCAGAACCCATAAATGGTGGTTTCAATCCAGCAGCTTCAGCAATTTCTTTTTTTATTCTAAATTCCTCTTTTCTGCTTTCTTTTATTTCATTAATATTTCTCTGCATATCTTTGTAAATAAAATTATAATCATCATAAGATATTTTATTATCTAATCTCATTCTTGTATACAATGCAAGGTTACTCAAATGAGTTTTATAAGAGATCTCAGATATTTCATCTTGATGAAAATCATTATCAAGAGCCGCATATGATAATCCCTTTAGCTTAATGTTATTGTCACCTGCAAGGAAATAATAAGCAAAATCATTGCACCAATTTTCGATAGTAGTAGCATTATGAATTAATTCTTCACCTACCTTTTTATCAATTTCTTCTTCATCTATCAAATAATGTGCAAACTCATGCACCAATGTGAATATTTCTCTTTTAAAATATTCCTGTCGCTTAATTACTATCAAATTATTACGAATATAAAAACCGTTGAAATTTGATATTAATTCATTTTTTTTCTTATGATCTACAAATTCGAAAACAAAAACATTGAATTCTTCTATCAGCCTTATTAAACCTTCTAGGAACTTTCTATCTTGAAGCGTAAAATTAAAAATGCTCTTACGATTTAATCGTATTTCTTCTTTTTCAAAATTCTGCCTTACAATGTTCGCAACTCGCTTTGGATTGTCACTGATTTTAAACTGTAATTTTCTTTCGGCATTATAATTTATGTAACTACATAAACTCTCGATTTCAGTCTTAATTTTTTCATATTCTTCTATTCTTTTAATTGAACCAAGATTTAATTCACTGTTAAATTTATCCTTTCTAAAAAAAACACTAAGATTTTTTCTATTTGGCAAATCCCTTTTTGATATGTACCATGTTAAACCTTTTTCAAAAATTGAATCAATTTTTTTTAATACAGACTGTGTAATCTTTTTCTTTTTATTTAACACTGCTTGTAAATCATTTAAGGTTAATACTGGATTCTTATTCTTGCCTTGTAACAATACTAAAAAGTTTTCAGCAGATAATTTATACAAATCCAACATATATTTCAATCTCATCGGATTTATCTGAAACTCAATATTTTTATTTTCTAGTATCATAATTTAGTTACTGGCACACTTATATTATAAGGATCTATTTATTTCATACTACAATAATGTTATTAGGAAAATATTAAAGCATTAATATTTAAGCAAGTAAATAAATTACAAGAAATTCATACCGTCTGTGGACTGTAATTTCAACCGGTTACAATTTGTAACCAGTTCACTTCCTTCATTTACTAAGCGGTTTTTTAGAACTTTCCATAGTTTATTTCCCTCAATTTAAAGTTTTCAGACACCGTCTGTAAAATCCCAGATTTACAATTATCGACAATTTCTAATTGTTCAGAAGACTTCTGAATTATTTTTTTATAAAACATTGTTGTTGTTTTCATTTCACTCTCCTGACAATTCAGAATCATCCTATTATTATAGTAGTTTTAAAATTTCATTTTATACCTCTTTTTTATTCACTCACAGGTAATATAAAGCAACTACTGGGTCATATAGTGACCTTGTGTAATATTTTTCTATCTTTTACAATATATTTTGAATCTCTATCAATATGATACTAGCACAAGTATTAGTAATATGCAACATTATTTATTAGTAATTTATAATTAAACAAAAAAAAGACCCTGAAATAAATTCAGGGTGACTGTGTGTAGTAAGTAAAATTCTAATTCAACCTCTTCCCTAACTTCTCTGCGATCTGATAAATCGCATCCGCATAACTGTCACTGGTATTATACTTTAAGATCTGTCTAACGATCTTTTTCTTATTCTTCTTTTCAAGCGGAATATACTTCTTCCACCCATTGTAGTATAAAAAATTACCTATACTAATAATTGCATCATCCATATTAGAAAGATCAGCCTTTCCATCATAATCCCCATCTCTTGCCAAATGTAAATTAAATGGCATGAATTGTGTGTAACCTATCGCACCTACAAAATTACCCTTTATATCTTCAGCTTTAAAATCATTATCAATACAGAACTTAATTATATGGTATAAACTTCTCTGAGCAGACCGTCTAAGCCTATTTATTCTTTTTCTCTGCTTATCCTTATCAATATCATTCAAAAGTGGATTAAGTATCCCAAATTGTGCTTGCCCAAGCAGAACTTGGAAAGGATTTATCTTCAATTTATACTTACCGAGATTTGTTTCTTTTCTCAGAATAGCAATAATGATCTCTTTGTTAACCTTGTATTCATCTTCAGTTCTTTCTAGAACATCTGAATGCTCGTTATAGAATTTTTCTAATCTATTAAAATCGAATTTATTGACATTGAATTTATCAACTCTCTGCTGCTCTTTAATGGAATTCGGTTTGTAGTAAAAATGCAAAGGGTCAAATCTTAACGTTTTTATCTGTGATAATAAGCTATCTACTTTATCTATAGCTAAAGAATCTTTATTTGCCTTGATTATAATATCATGATAAATATCGTTATCTTTAAAGTCTTCAAGATTAAAGCTCTTTAAGTAATCTTCCAAAAAATGTAACTCGATCTTAAAAGTTAAGTATTTTACCAGAGAAGAATCATTCCAGATTTTTTCTCTTCTCTTGAAATAATTTGAATTCCCAAGACCCTCCAACACACTTTCAATAAAATTCAATGTATCGATCTTATTATTAGTCGTATATTTTGTATTTAAATAATTCGCTGAGGAAAGATAGATTTTTTTTACTAGCTCATTAACAAGGCGTTCACCGATCGGGATAGAAGATATAATATTTCTTAGACTATCCGATTTCTGCTGTAATATTTCTTCTTCTACCTGATATAATAATTTAGGTTCTTCGAATAACTTCTTAAAATACAGATTGGGTTCTGCAAATAAAGCACTTGTCAGTAGAATAAAAAATAAGATCGATATATTGATCCTTAAATTAAAAATCAATACTATCTTCTCCTAATATCTGCTTAACCCCTTTAACGAACTGAAGCGATCCGGAAACCTTGTAAGAAGAAGATTTCAAGAAAAAGTTCTCATTCTTCGCTCCGTTTACTTTAAAATACAGATCTTTGCTACCCTGGTTATTTTGTAGGTGTTTAATAAAGTTATCCACAATAACCTCATTTAGATCCTTAGGGTTAAAGTTGATCTTTACATTATTTGTTTTTTCTCCAAACATTTGTTGTGCCCTCTCATAATCATAGATTTCATCAACTATTAAACTGAAATATTCTCCTTGCTTTTGAAATCTCAGCTTGAAAAAATATACTTCATTTTCATTTAATTTTTCATTGTATTCCTCGAATTTTTTCGGAAATAAAACAAGATCCTCATCTCCGTAATAAGTTGTGACAATTAAATTTGCCATAGCCTTATTCGTTTTAGTAGTTCGTACTCTTTTAGTTCTTAACATTCCACCCAGTGTAAAAGTATAATTATCGGCGAAAGAAGTTGTAAGTACCTTTTGATTTATAGATAAAGCTTTAATAAGATCTTTATACTTATCTAGTGGATGTCCAGAGACATAAAGTCCGATAAGTTCCTTCTCTTGCTCTAATAAATTCGATTTATCATATTCTTCGATATCCAATAATGCAGGATGATTGATAACGATCTCTTGATCTGAATTATCTCCGAATAAACTATTACCCCATTCTGATTTTCTTGATGCTATTTTCTGAAAATGAGGAAGTAATTCTTCCAAAGAAGTTACTATTTGAGATCTTTTGTGACCCAATGAATCGAGTGCTCCGGCTTTTGAAAGATGCTCAATTGTTCTTTTATTTGCTTTAGAAATATCTATCCTTTCCAAGAAGTCATAAATATTTTTGTACTCACCGCTTTCTTTTCTAGTATTTATAATCGATTCTATCGCTTTCTCTCCGACATTTTTTATTGCAAGTAAACCAAAAGATATTTTTCCATCTTCTGTTGGAGAAAACTCCATACCACTATAATTAACATCAGGTCTGACAATTTTTATTCCCATGTTCTCACATTCATCAATATATTTTAATACTTTATCTGAATTATTTTTAACATTGTTCAACATTGCCGACATGAATTGAATTGGATAATTCACTTTTAAGTATGCTGTTTGATATGAAACATAAGCATAGCATACCGAGTGAGATAAATTGAATGCATAGTTACCAAAAGCTTCCCAGTCAGTCCATATCTTATCAATAGTTTTATCGACAGTGACATTTATAGACTTGCAACCCTCTATGAATTTATCATTCTCTTTACAACCTTTTGTAAACTTTATTTTAAGTTCAGCAAGTAAGTCTTTTTTCTTTTTAGCCATTGCCTTTCTAAGCATGTCAGATTCACCTCTGGTAAATCCTGCTAATTCTCTAGAAAGCATCATGACCTGCTCTTGATACACAGTAATACCGTATGTATCCTTCAAATGTTTTTCCATCAAGGGATGATCATATTCTACTTTTTCTTTTCCATGTTTTCTGTCAATAAAAGAAGGAATATATTCCATCGGACCAGGTCTATATAAAGCATTCATAGCATAAAGATATTCAAATTTATCCGGCTTTAGATCACGAAGATATTTTTTCATTCCAGGAGATTCAAATTGAAAGATACCGTTGGTATCACCCTGTGAATACATTTTATATACTTTTTTATCATCTAGAGGTATTGAATCAATATCTAACTTTTCTCCAGTCTGTTGAAAAATATATTTAATAGCATTCGATATAATAGATAGTGTACTCAGTCCTAAAAAATCCATCTTTAACAGACCAAGGTCATCCAATTGAGGCCCTTCGTACTGTGTTACCACTGTCTTGTTGTCTTTTGGTGGATATTGTAAAGGAACATAGTTATATACAGGTTTATCACTGATTATAACCGCACAGGCATGTGTTCCGGTACCTCTTATAGTTCCTTCTATCCTATTTGCCATATCTATCAGCTCTTTATTCGTTTCATTGGCAGAATAGATATTTTTAAATTCTTTTTCTTCTAAGCTTTTTTGGATAGTTGTTCCAGGTCTTACTGATATTTCGGAGGTGATCTTATTAACTTGATCTAATGGAATGTCCATAACTCTACCAATATCTCTGATAGAATTTTTAGCTGCCATTGTTTGATATGTTACAACTTGGCAAACATTATCTCTGCCGTATTTGTCCTTAACATATTCCAATACTTTTTCTCTTCCGTCATCTTGAAAATCAATATCAATATCAGGCATTGATATCCTGTCAGGATTTAAAAATCTTTCAAAAAGCAATCCGTATTTTAATGGGTCAACATTAGTTATTCCAGTCAAAAAAGAAATAACTGAACCAGCGGCTGAACCCCTACCCGGTCCCACAAGAACACCATGAGATTTAGACCAGTTAACAAATTCCTGTACAATTAAGAAATAGCCAGGAAATCCCATACTATTTACAGTTTTAAGTTCAAATTTCAATCGTTCAATAATCTCATCAAATGGAATTGGAAGTTCACTTAATTGCTTTTCTTGACTAAGGTAATATTTACCTGTATCATCTTTTAGAATTCCATATCTGCTCTTTAAACCGATATCACATAATTGAATCAAATACTCATCTTCTGTTAAACCATCAGGACAATCATATTTCGGAAGCAGATCTGCCCCAAACTCAATTTCAAGGTTACATAGGTCAGCAACCTTTCCAGTATTTTCTATAGCACCTGGATAATCTCTAAAATTATTTTCCATTTCCTGAGTAGACAAGATGGAATAATTTCCACCAAGCATACAAAGTCTGTTATTCTGTTCATTGAGTAGCTTACCAGTATTTACACAGACTAAAGCATCCTGAATAATATCATCTTCTTTGTTTATATAATGCGTGTCATTGGTTGCAACAAGCGCTAATCCAGTTTCTTTTGATATTCTTAGTAGTTCCCTATTTACAATTTCCTGTTCTTTTATCTCAGGATGATGTTGTACTTCTAAATAGAAATTATCTTTACCAAATATTTTATGATATTTTTGCGCTGCTTCTCTGGCTTCATCTAGATTGTTATCCATTATAGCTCTTGGTATTTCACCTGCTAAACATGCAGACAGACCAATTAACCCTTCACTATGCTCTTCAAGTAGCTGATAATCAATCCTAGGTTTATGATAAAATCCTGTTAAACTTGCCTTAGTACAAATGTATAATAAATTCTGATACCCAATCTTATTTTTTGCAAGAAGAACCAGGTGTTTTCTCTTTTCACCTTTTTCTTTGATCTTCCGATCTTGAACAATATAAGCTTCGACACCAATGATCGGCTTGATACCTGCCTTCTTAGCTTGCTTGTAAAAATCTATTACACCCATCATATTACCATGATCGGTAATAGCCATTGCAGGTTGTTTTAGTTCAACTGCTTTTTGGATCATATTTTTAGGTTTTGAAAGTCCGTCTAGGGTAGAATAGTGAGAATGATTATGTAAATGTACGAATGACATTGAAAGACCTTAACTATATTTTGTAATTATCCGGCTAACACACTACATCTTGGGTATAAAGTTCTTTTCTGACACAACATGTTGTATATAACTTAATTAAGTTAGATAATACTCTTATATATTTCAAATAAAAAATGGTCTTTTTTAAAATTGTTT
>JAQIDB010000020.1 GCA_027858225.1 Candidatus Delongbacteria bacterium | reverse complement strand
TTACCTGCTTTCGGAGTTGTAAGGTTGATGCAGGCAATGGGAAATTATGCTTTATATTTTTATACTCGCGATGATTTGACTATTCATGATAAGATCTCGACTAATTTGGTTCAGATCAAGGTTCTGGCTGAGAAGCTTGGGATTGAATGTGGAATAAATTAACTTTAATACAAGTAAATTAAATAGTGGGATGTGCTTAATGATACAAAAAAAAATATTATTATTGACTTTATTTTTTTTATCAAGATTGTTCTCACAGATAGCCACGAATGAATTCTTTACTTCAGACTCCATCAAAGATAATAAAGTTAATATGGATTTACCTTCAAAAGGACCAGTTGGAGATAAAGTAGTTACTATGATATTTGCAAAATACTCGGATAGAGATTTTGACACTTATGTACCTGAATGGCAAACGAATCCTGATATTATGTTTCCGACAATGTTCTGGATTCCTAAGTTAGAAAATACTAATGAAACAGAATCAATTGAAGATTATGTTAAAAAAAATGGACCGCTGTCAATGTATGATTATTTTGCAGTTGCGATACCGGAATATTATTCAGAAATGTCTAATGATAAATTAAATGTAATAGTAAATTTTGAAAAAAATCCTGAAAGAGATGATGGTTTATGGGTACTAGACAATATTTCTTCTTATTCTACTATGGATTCTGTTGGTGCAGCAATTAATGAAGTAATTGATGCTTACTATTACACTGCACATGGAATTGACAATTATATGCACAGATTACTTGATGATCCAAACAATATTGTTTGTTACAACTTTAAAACAGTTGAAGCAGGTATAAGTGGTAACACTAGTTACAATGGTGAACCATGCTATTCACAACATAACGGGAATTTAGCAGACCTATTAGCAATTAATGTACATGAATTAGGTCATAGTATGCTAAATTTAAAAGATACAGGTAATGATTATGAATTTGACGCTTCACCTGAATATGATGCAGAGATCAATAGCAATTTTGCTGGTAGAGCAAACACTACTAATGGACCGTTTAGTATGATGTGGCATAACACTTTCTTGCCTAGTCCATATGCCCGTTATGGGTTATTTTCTTTTGCAACAAATGATATGATCAGACTTGGATATATAGAAGAAGCAGATGTTGAATGTATTGAAGAAAAAGTTAGCGGAAATAAAACAGATATTCGTATAAAAGCTGTCAGTAAAGCTGAATTAGGAGATAAGACTGCGATTAAAATTCCGGTTGCAATAGATAGTAAAAATGGTGATTTGTTTCGACCATTAACAGGTAGTGGGGTTGAATCACAATACTTTCTCATAGAATATAGAAATGCAGAAATGTATGATGAGATTTCCGGATTGGGGTATCAAGGTGAAAGTGAAGGAATCTTAATAACTCACATTATTAATTCAGATTCTGATATACCAACAATGGATATTGAGATAGCAACACCTTACCCAAGGTATTGGAGTAATGGTACTGATTATTTCAGAGATCCTGACTCTTCGATAACAAAAGATGGTATTCCTTACCTGAATACAAATGGAGATTATTACAATGGAAAAAAAGATGTGGATTGGTTAGATGATCTAAATAAAAATCCATATAGTCCTGAACATGGTTTGGGTCCATATTGGAAAGCATCTAATGCCCTTAATGCCTTAAGTTTGCCGACAGATTTCTTTACAGGTTCTGCTCCTGAAAGGAATAAATTCACACCAACTACATATCCATCAAGTGATTCATGGAAATTGAAGGAAACTCATATAGCTGTTTATATGAACAGTGAAGATGGTGAATTTGCAGATATTACTGTATATAGAAATTATTGGTCAAAACCAATTTTGGCAGGAACATCTGAGATTATTACTGGTGAAGGATATATAGGTGAAGAATTTACGATTGAAACAGATGCTGAATTGTCCCTGGGTGATAACTCTATAGTTTCATTAATTCCTTACACTAATATGGTCGTTCAAAATAATTCAAAATTAAAATTATTGGCTGGATCAAAACTGATATTGAAAGAAGGAACAAACTTAACAATTGAACCTAATGCAGTCGTAGAAGCTGAAGCAGGTGCTGAAATCATGGTTCGTGGTGGAAATGTTCATGATTTATCAAATTATTTGTTAAAAAATTTCACATTAGAACAGAACTATCCAAATCCGTTTAATCCAACTACTAAAATTAGATTTACTTTGCTAATAAAAAGTGATATTAAATTAAATATTTATAACATTAATGGACAACTTGTTTCTGAACTTGAAAATGGAAGTAAAGAAGCTGGTATTCATACTGTTGATTTCGATGCAAGTAATTTTAACTCAGGTATGTATTTCTATACACTTGAAACAAGCGGGATGAGTATAACTAAGAAAATGATTTTAATAAAATAACTAAATGAAATTCTGTTTATATTCATTCAGAATTGTTAATCAAATCAGTTATAATTTTAATCCATTACGACATAATCTGCAATGTTTTCTTCTTAAACAATCCTTTCAATTGAGACAGGAATATTCCCACTAGTACGATCACGATACCAAGTATTTTTCTTGCATCAAAAAATTCATCAAGCATAAAATATGAAAGAACTGCAGTGAAAACAGGTATAAGATTAGTGAATCCATTAGTCTTTGAAATTCCGATCTTTTTGATCGGAATTATTATCAATACAAAAGCCATTACAGAGGCAAAGAATGACATGTATAACAGAGTTGAAAAAAGTTCAAAGGATGTTCCGTCAGAAATGGAAGAACTAATATTCATAA
>JAQIDB010000183.1 GCA_027858225.1 Candidatus Delongbacteria bacterium | reverse complement strand
ATCTTTGATGAATGTCACAGAAGCCAGTTCGGAGAGACACATAAGCGGATAACGAAATTTTTCAATGCGGCACAGCTATTCGGATTCACAGGTACTCCTATCTTTGCAGAAAATTCATTCAAGACCGATCTTGGTAAAAGAACCACAAAGGACCTATTCGGGGAATGTCTTCACAAATATGTAATAACCGATGCAATACGTGATCAGAATGTACTAAAATTCAGCATAGAATATATAGGCAGGTACAGGCAGAAAGGAAATACTTTCATTGATATAGAAGTTGAAGATATAGATACCAAAGAAATTTTAGATTCACCGGCAAGACTTGAAAAGATAGCTGACCATATCATAAAGTATCATGATGAAAAAACTCACAAACGGGAATTTTCATCCATTTTCGCTATCAGTGGAATAGATAATCTGATAAAATATTATGAGATATTCAAAGCCAAAAAGGAAGCAGGTGAGCATGATCTTAGGATTGGTGCAATATTTAGTTATGCACCTAATCAAGAAATTAAAGCAACTGAGGATTATATATCCGAAGAAGATTATCCAATGGTTGCTGAAAAAGTTTCTTTATATAACGAAAAGCATGACAGAGAAAAACTTGATGATATCATATCTGATTATAATGGAATGTACGGTACAAATTATTCTACAAAAGATGGTAAACTATATGAGAACTATTTCAAAGATATAAGTAAAAGGCTGAAAGAGAGGGAGAAGTCAACATTCAATGATGCTAAAGACAGGCTGGATATTCTACTTGTAGTAAATATGTTCCTCACAGGCTTTGATGCAAAGAAGGTCAATACACTCTATGTTGACAAGAATTTAAGATATCACGGAATAATTCAAGCATTTTCAAGGACGAACAGAATATACGATAAGAAAAAATCACAGGGAAATATCCTCTGTTTCAGAAACCTGAAAGATAAAGTTGATGATGCAATAACGCTATTCTCAAACAAAGAAGCAATTGAAGATATTGTAATACCACCTTACGAAGCTATATTAAGAAAATTCAGTCAGGCATTCTCAGAGCTACTATCCGTTGCGCCTACAGTTGACAGTGTGAACGATCTAATTTCCGAAGAAGATGAAATGAAGTTTATTAAGATATTCCGTGAACTGATAAGACTGATCAATGTACTAAAATCCTATGTAGATTTCAGTTGGAAAGACCTACCAATGTCCGAGCAGAGTTTCGCAGACTACAGAAGCAAATACCTTGACCTATATGACAAAGTAAAAAATGACAAATCAAAAGAAAAATCATCAATACTAAATGATATAGATTTTGAAGTCGAATTACTTCACAGGGATGTGATCAATGTAGCATACATTATAAAGCTAATCGGAAAGATGAAGCAGGATAAGAAAACTGACCCTGATGCACTGAAGAAATTCATATATGACAAACTTGCAGGTGAAGTTGAACTAAGAAGTAAAAGAGAACTGATAGAAAAGTTCATAGAAGAAAATCTACCACTTATCGATGATATAGATTCCATTGAAGATGAATTCGAAAAATTCTGGAGTGAAGAAAAAAGACTAGCACTGAAAGATATATGCGAACAAGAAAATCTAGATCAAAAGCAGTTCGCAGCACTAATTGATGCATATATATTCAATTCTCAGGAACCATTAAGAGATGATGTATTCAAATGCCTAGACCAAAGACCAAGTATCCTACAAGCCAGAGAAATAGGGGACAGGATCATTGAGAGAATGAAGGGGTTTATAGAAGTGTTTGTTGAGGGAATGGTAGCGTAGGGGTGTTATCCACCAAATACACAAGAACACCAAGAACCGTAGGGGATCCACGCCTTCCCTGAAGGGCAACGGTCGTTCCCAAATAACACAAAGAAGAAAATGAAAAATTCTTTGATTTCCTTTACAAAATGAAAGATAAAATTGAGTTAGCTTTCGGGGAGAAAATGATATGGGAAAGAAAGGATGTACAAAGCATTTAAAAATCCTGTCAAGAAGTTGAATGAGTGGTCGAAGAGCAATTGACAGTTGACAATGGACAATTAATAATTATAAAGAGAGTTATAAGTGATGAGTG
>JAQIDB010000130.1 GCA_027858225.1 Candidatus Delongbacteria bacterium | reverse complement strand
GACTCATGTTACGTATGTTATTATTCAGACACGGTAACCGTCAAAGAAAAATTATTATTACCCGGTGAGAATCTTGTTCTAAAAGGCGAAAAGATAATTGAATCAAAGATTGGAAACAGTATTGCTGTATCTATTTCTTATAACAATGAAAAAATTTTACCAGAATTAAAAACTCTTGGAAATGGTAGTTCATTGATTAGAATAACTCCTGGAAATGGTGCTGAGAAAATAAAGAAATCAGATAAGATTATGACTTTCTTAAAGAAAAACTATGGTTTGGAATAAATTATGATAAATAGAAGAAATACACGTTCCGTTAAGATAGACGATGTTATAATAGGTGCAGGAAATGATATTGCAATTCAATCAATGACCAACACTAAAACTATCGATGCTGAAAGTACGATCAAGCAAATATTAAGCTTAGAGGAAGTTGGTTGTAATCTTGTAAGAATTGCTCTACCGGATATTGAATCCACGAAAGTAATTTCCGAGATAAAAAGATCAATTAACATACCACTTGTTGGAGATATCCACTTTGACTATAAAATTGCTTTGTCAGCTATTGAGCAAGGTATTGATAAGATCAGGATAAATCCGGGAAATATCGGTGGAAGAGATAAAACCATAGCTATTATTGAGGCTTGTAAAGATAAAAACATTCCTATCAGAGTTGGTGTCAACTCAGGCTCAGTTGAAAGAGATATTGTCAACAAACACAATGGTGTTACTGCTCAGGGAATGATCGAAAGCATAAGCAAGTATATTGGATATTTTGAAGAGGAAAATTTCCATGATCTTATATTATCATTAAAATCATCCGATGTAACTCTAATGATCGAAGCATATAGATTAATAAGTAAGCTTTATGATTATCCTTTACATCTTGGAGTTACCGAAGCGGGAAGTATTTTCACTGGTTCTATAAAATCTGCTGTTGGTCTTGGTATACTTCTGAATGAGGGAATCGGTGATACAATCAGAGTTTCATTAACTGGTGATGTAAAGCAAGAGATATTCGCTGCAAAAGAAATCTTAAGATCACTTAGACTGCACAGTGGAGGAATTAATATTATCTCCTGTCCTACATGTGGTAGAACTCAGGTTAACCTTGTAGAAACTGTTGAAAAACTTGAAAGCAGACTTCAAAAATTAAATCTAAAGAAAAGCTTAAATGTTGCTGTTATGGGATGTGCCGTAAATGGTCCAGGTGAAGCAAGAGAATCTGATATTGGTATAGCCGGTGGGAAAAATGAATTTTTACTCTTTATCAAAGGTGAGATCATAAAAAAAATACCTCAGAACGATGTGATCGATGTATTGATCGATGAGATATTGAAATTAACTAAATAATTTTTGTACAGACGCAACACTTTGCATCTCATTACGGGCACAAAATGTTGTGCTCCTACATTTGCCTTACATATTCAAACATAAATATCGATGCTGCATTTGATACGTTCAATGAATTTTTCAATCCCTTCATATCAATTTCTACAATAATATCGCAAAGTTCAACAGCTTTTTGAGTTAATCCAATTTCTTCATTTCCAAAGATCAGAGCTGTTTTACTATTGAATTTATAATCTGAAAGACTAATACTTCCCTTCCCTGTTTCAGCACCTATGACCGTATACCCTTGATTTTTAAGTTCCTGAACTACCACTGAAATATCTTCATTAAACCTAAAATCAACATTTTTCTCAGTATCTTTTGAAGTTTTAATCACTTTAGAGTCTGTTTTCTGAGGAGTTAAGCCGGTTGATATGATTTTTTTTACTCCGAAACATTCTGACGATCTTATTATTGAACCTACATTAAATGCTGATCTTAAATTTTCAAGTATTATAATAATATCACCCTTTTTCCCTTGAGGTGAAACAACTTTATCTTTTGAGCGTTTTATGAATTGTTTTTCTGAAATTGGATATCCTGCATCTTCTCTGAGTTTATGTAGTAAAAAATGAATCTTTTCTAGTAGTAATCTTTTGTCTTTCTCTAAGAAAATATCTTGAAGATCTGAAGCAATATCATTTCTTTGAGTATCAGTAATATATTCTTGAAATTTTTGTAAGGCAGAGAGATTTATCTCTTTTCCAGACAATAAAACATTTCTTTGCAACTCTAATTCGTTACAAATTTTGAATATCTTTGTTGTAGGATTTAAACCTAAAAATTTATTTTTTGCAATCATTCATCATCAAGAATTTCATTTTCTTCCCCAACATAATATCCGATTTTATCAATTGGATTCGTAGTAGCTGTGGCTACATTCATCAGGTGTGCACTTATCCTTTTAAAATATCTCAGCATTAAAGCATAAATTACATAATTTATATGATCATCAGGTTCCTTAGTTGCCAACTCAGTTAATTTATCATCTATTTCGCTTTTAAAATCAAAATGTTCATCAATAACACTTGTTGCAATCTCTACATCACCTTTTTTAAATGAATTAAAAGTGTCCTTATACATTTTCTTTAAAATATTAGCATAATTTTCTACTAATTTATTATATGATTCACTTTTCAGAGTATACTTGATCTCTGCAATTTCATTAAGATTTTTACTATAATCACCTAATCTTTCCAGGTTTTGAACAATCGTTATTAATGTGAAAGAAGTATATAATTCCTGATCCGGTTTTTCATTAACTGTAACATGTTCAAATACTTTTTTTCTTATAGATCTCTCAAAGTGATTCAATAAATAATCTTTTTTCTTCACTTCCTCAACTTCATCATCAGATACTTTAGCACTAATATCATTAAATATCATCTCAGTAACTAAATTAAACATCTCCATTGCTATGGATGACATTTCGTATGAATCATTCAAAGCTTGTGTCAATAGATCCTGCTTTGTTATAAGGTTGAAAAATTGTTTAAACATTGTGATCTCCTTTTTTTATAATTTATGAAAAAATTATTAATAATGGTATGATGAAAAATACTATTAAAGCATAACCTATCGCCCAAAGTTTATTTTCACCTGCTTTTGATGCGATCCACCTTGCAGCTCCATTTGGTCAAGCTTTTAATGGACTAAGACCGATTGCTGCAAATACATTAAATAATGTATGTACTATAGCTATTGATATGCCACTTGCATTACCTGTCACTAAAGCAGCTAAAATACCAGTAATAGTTGTTCCTATATTTGCTCCTACAGCATATGGAAATATCTGCTCCATACTTAATATTCCAGCACCAACTAACGGAACTACTAGAGAAATTGTAATTGATGATGATTGTACTGATACTGTAAATAATATTCCGAAAAGCAATGCAGTTGTAGCTCGATTGAAAACATATTTATGAATAATTTTTTCAAATTTACCGATAAGAACTTTTTTCATTATTGATGACATATAGTTCAATGCTACGAAAAGAAGCGCCAATGATAGTATTACCATTATTGCTAAAAGAGCACCATCATATTGTATATTATCCTCTAAAATTTGATTCCCCATCAGATTAGCTACAAAATTTTCCATATAATGTGCAATTGGCTTTACTACCGTATCCAACGGGGAGCTGAACTTTACTCCGGAAGTACCTACAAAAATGCTTGTTAAAAATTCAGAACTTCTTTCTAAGATACCTTTTGCTACACCATTTTCTTTCCATAGCATTCCTGAGATTATCTCTAATGGTAAAAAGACAATAACGGCGAACCAGTTGAAATAATCATGAACAATTGCAGCTGAAAAAGATCTATTGAACTCCATTTTATTTCTCATTTGACCGAAAGAAACAAGTATTCCAGTTATTGATGTACCGATATTAGCACCCATGATCATTGGTATCGCATTATGCAATGAAAGAGTACCGGCACCAACAAATGCAACAATAATGGAAGTCGTTGAAGATGAAGATTGTATTACTGCAGTTGCAAGAATTCCTATAAAAAGCGATACAAAAGGATTATCGGTCGCATTTTTGATAAGATCAGCAGTGTCAGCTGAAAAATAGTGCTTGAATGTTCCGCCCAGTAATTTAATACTCAGTAAAAACAGCCAAAGAAAAAAGAGCATCCCAATGACTCTTAGAATAAGTGAACTATTTTCTTCTTGTTTTTTATTATCAATCATTTTATTCCTTAATTTTTGAACATTAAAAAACAAAATTTACCCTATAAATAGTCTAATTGCAATGTAATAATTTATAATATTCTTATAAATCTTTCCTCCGTTTTTTAAGTTGACTAAGTCTATAACCGTTTTTATATTAAGGACGCTTTTATGTATCTATTATTATATTAGAATTTCTCTTATATTTATTTTAGAACATATACGGTTCTCACATAGTTTAAAAGATTCATTGTAAATCAATAAAGGCTAATAATTAATAAAGGCTATTAAATGGATAATCACTATTTAGATACTAACAGAAAGAAGTTCATTCGAAGATCACTCATGTTCATAAGCATCATGTTTTTTGCGATTATGATTTCATGTACTCAGAAATATGATGAAACAGGAATCTTTGATGCGCAGGATCCAAATTTTTCAGCAGATACACTAACAACTATTGCAATGAAAAATACAATTATAAACAGTCTCGACCTGATCCAGGATGATTATCTCTACCTTGGTGCTGACATTGCTGCTGGTGATACGTCAGCTTATGGTGAAATATTGTTTAACTTTGAATTATTTAATACTGATTCAACTTTGGATTCCGCTTATATCATAATGCCGGTCTTCAGAGACTCAACTAATGATTTTAATTATGCCAAATCTTTTGAGATTTTTAAAGTTAACGAACCTTGGGAAATTTCCAACCTTAATAAAGAACTTGTTAACATGTCTCCGTATTCAACTAATTTTTTTGTTGATAATATGGATTCCAGTTTAGCTTATGATAAACACATCCGAATAGATATTGATACTGATTCGTTAATGTCTTGGTTTACTGATGACTCACTTAATTACAATTTCAATGGATTCTATATTAGATCTACTGATGGTAATGAAATAACTCCAATTCTGAAGTTATATTCGTCAAGGTGGGATTATGCTACTTATACGCCTAAGATCCATAGATTTAGAACAGATACACTTATAGCATATGATGGAGTAACGGATTCTTTGTTTGTTGCTGAAACAACTAACAATCTGTCAACCGACCTTTCTTTTGTGAAAAAAGAAAGTGCTTGCCTTGATACTATTGATAGTAAATTTAAGATTGGTGGAATTTCCGGAGAAGGTATCGTTTGCAAAATTGAACTTGATACAATTCCTTTGAATGCTACAGTAATCACAGGTCGCTTTGAAATTGATAATGATAGTTCGGATCCTACATTAATTGATCCTATCTATGGTGATATCCGAAATAACGGGACAGATAACGAACTTTGCATTTATAAAGTAATGAACTCTGATTGGGAGAGTGATATTACTCTACTTAAATATGATTCTGCCAATGTTTGGACATACAAGATCGAACCTCTAGAAACGACTACATTGATGGTGGCAGATGGAATGATGCAAAAGTGGATCACTGAGCCAGATTCAAATCATGGATTTTATATCACTTCTAAGAAATGGGGGCAGCCTTTTGGATACATGGTATTTGATAATCTGCAAATTAAAGTTTCATATATAACTTTGACCGATACAGAGTAAAATGCTCTAAATTTATTACCGGAGATCAACTAAATGATAAACAAAAAATTAACGATTTTACTTACGCTTATAACCTTTTGCTTTGTATTCGCAGAAACGTCAGTTTTTTCATCTATTTCAATGGGTGACATAGACCCGTCTTTCAAATATAAAACCGGTATAGCTACAATTGACTCTATATCTCAGTCCAATCATAATTTTTCAACCTGGGCTTATCAAAAAAATACAACTTTTTCAATTTCGTTCTCCTATTCGATGAATAATGTAGAAGATAACAATGGAAATACTTCGGCATATGATGATCTTTCGATTGATGAAATAGTATTTACATTACCTTTTGGAAATAAAAATGTTTTCGGTTTTTCATTCTATCCGACTAATATCGTTGATATGACTAATACTTCAGAAAGTGAAGCGACATTGGATGAAGGATTTGAAAATACTTATTTAAAAACATTAGAAACTAGAATTGGAAGTATCTCGAATCTATCACTGATCTACGGGAAAAAGATTAACGATCTATCATTTGGCACAAATGTTTCGGCAAAATTTGGAAATTATGATACAAATCGTAGATATTTATATCGTACTTATGAAGCTGACAATGAAACTATCGAATGGGAAAAATACTTCGAGAATAAAGAAAAGACCCAATTTTTTCATGTTACATTTGGCGGATCTTTTTTATACACTTCTAAATACGGTTTGAATCTTGGTGGTAATTTTTCTCTACCTTTATCAACTTATGCTCAAAAATTGACAAGTTCAAACAGCACAACTTCTTACGGTACAGTAATTGAGGAGATCGATTCTGAAAAATATGAAATTAATGATGTTGAATGGCCTTTTGAATTTTCTACTGGTCTTTCTTATGACTTTGACAAATATAGTTTGTCCTACGATTATTTCTTTAAGGGATATAATGGATTGAATCTTGGCTTTGATGATTCCGAATTATCAAATTACAGCAGATCTGTAATCGGATTATCATTCAAACCTTCAAAAAAGAGAATCGAATCATATTACAAAAAGATAGTTTATTCTGTATATTTCTCTCATGAATCAAGACCTTATCAATTTTATAGCAAGACAGATGATAAATACTACGACATTTCTGACATTTCAGGTACTCTATCTTTTAAATTACCATATAATAGGGATAGATCTAACGTTGATCTAAGATTCACTTACACCAGATCTGCAGATACTAATGATAGCTTGATCGATAATATTATAAAGTTTCAAATAAATTTCAATTCATTCGACAATTGGTGGTTGAAAAAAGAAAGATATAATGATTAATAATTAATATACGTATGGAGATTAAAATGAAGAAGATTATTGCTGTTTTGTCAATTACATTGGCTATGACATTTTTAATCAATTGCGGACCTTCTACAGGTGTTAAAGAAGATAAGGTCGTTGAAACAAAAAAAGTTGAACAAGTTACTACCGTTGTTGACAATAAGATCTTGACAGATAAAGACAAGATGAATATTGCAAAATACTCAAGTTATTCTCAGGCTAAGAAAAAGCAAAAAAAATGGCGTGAGATGTTAGGTTACATTAATAATATTTTTGAGATCGATCCTAATTTTACATATGCAAAAGATATTCTTCTTTATTGGAGAGGAACAGGATATGAAGAGCTTGGCATAGCTGATTCTGCTTTAACTGACTATGAAAGATTCTTAGAGCTCAGACCTGATCACGAAGGTGTTTTAACCAAACTTGATTATATTTATGTTACTAGCGATGAACTTGAGAAAGCAATAGAAATGGCTTTAAAACTTTCTGAGATTAAACCAGATGATAATGACCTAAATAAAAAACTTGGTAAATACTATTTCAAGACTATTCAAAAACTCAAAGAAGAAAATGACGAAGATCCTGAGATAGAAGAAATAGCTGAGATTACAATCGAATATTTTGAAAAATATCTTGAAATAAATCCAGATGATGAAGAAATCAATAATCTATCAACTCAACTTACTGCTCTTTTTATGGATAAAGATGTGTTGATCGAAAAATATCAGGCGAATATAGAAACTCATCCTGAAGACTATAAAACCATGACAAAACTTGCTGATATTTATTACAAAGATGGCATGAATGCTGAAGCTGCAAAACTTTATGAAAAAGCTCATATTGCTGATCCAAAAAATCTTAAGATTATTAAGAAACTAATCAGGATCAACAAGAACAATATTTCTAAAGCAATAACTTACAACAAGAAAGCTATCGAACTTGAATCTGAGAATGAGAATTATAATTTGAGTTTAGCAAAATTATACAAAGAGAAAAAGCAATTTTCAAAAGCCCGTACTGAGTGTAAAAAAGCTTTGAAAAAGAATAAAAACAATAAGAATGCATACAAAATTTGGGCTCAAGTTTATACTGCAGCTGTAGTTGCTTGTGAAACAAGTATAAAATATCAAGATAAATTAGTTTTTACTATTGCTTACGGTCTGTTTGAAAAATCAGGAGACACAAGAAGAATGCACTCTATGAAAGAAGGTGGTCAAGTTCCTTCAAAAATGGATTATTTCCAGAATAAATCTACTGACAAACCAACAAGAAGATGCTATAGATGGATAAATATGGAATGGGAAGAAGCTAAGTTTATTGACAAATTTATCAAAACTCTATAGGATTTTTTATGAATAACAGTGAAAAGATATTTCTAGGATCTGATCATGGTGGATTTGAGCTAAAGGAAAAGATCAAAAAATATCTTGATGACAAAGGTTACTGCATTGAAGATCTTGGATGTTACAGTGAAGAATCTGTAGATTATCCTGAATTCGGCAGAAAGGTTGCTTTAGCTGTTGTGGAAAATAAAGCAAGAGGAATTATTGTCTGCGGAACTGGAATCGGCATCTCAATGGCTGCTAATAAAGTTAAAGGTGCAAGAGCCGGATTATGTCATTCTGTTGAGTATGCGAAACTTACTAGGCAGCATAATGATGCTAATGTTCTTTCAATGGGTGGCAGATTTATCGATCACGAACTTGCAATCGAAGTAACTGACACATTCTTGAACACAGAATTCGAAGGTGGAAGACACCAAAAACGTGTTGATGACATAGATAACGTATAGATCGTAAGGGTTCAACATCTTGAACCCCCATACGTAAAGACGCCCTACATGGGCGTCTCTTTTACAGAAATAATGAATATAATATAAAGGAGTGGGCAATGAGCATCTTAAAAAACTATGATCCTGAAATATTTCAAACAATCGAAAACGAGAAAGCTAGACAGAACGATAAGATAGAACTTATCGCATCTGAAAATTTTGTTTCTCCTGCTGTACTTGAAGCTCTTGGTTCAGTTATGACCAACAAATATGCTGAAGGTTATCCAGGAAAAAGATATTACGGTGGATGTGTTAATGTTGATGTAGCCGAAACTATCGCTATAGAAAGGGCTAAAAAGATCTTTAACTGTCGTTGGGCTAATGTTCAACCTCACAGTGGTTCTCAGGCGAATATGGCCGTTTACATGGCATTAGCAGAGCCGGGTGATACTATCATGGGTATGAACTTATCTATGGGTGGTCATTTGACTCATGGTTCTCCTGTAAATTTCACTGGTAGACTTTATAATATCGTTCCTTACGGTGTAAAAGAAAATGGTTTCATAGACTATGATGAACTGGAAAGACTTGCAATTGAAAGTAAGCCTAAGATCATCGTTGCAGGTGCTTCTGCTTATCCTAGATTCATTGATTTTAAGAGATTCAGAGAAATCGCTGATAAAGTTGGTGCTTGGCTTATGACTGATATGGCTCACATTGCCGGTTTAGTTGCTGCAGGTGTTCATCCTTCTCCGATACCTCACTCTCACGTTGTTACAACTACAACTCACAAGACTTTAAGAGGTCCTAGAGGCGGAATGATCCTTTCAGACTTCGAAGGCGGAGAAATTCTTCTTAAGAATATGGCTAAACCTAAGACTTTAACTGAAGCTTTGGATTTTGTTATCTTCCCTGGTATTCAGGGCGGACCATTGGAGCATGTTATTGCTTCTAAAGCTGTTTCTTTTAAAGAAGCTCTTGAACCATCTTATAAAGATTACCAACAAAGAGTTCTTGATAATGCACAGGCTCTTTCAGCTGAACTTATCAAACTTGGATTTAAAGTTGTTTCAGGTGGAACTGATAACCATATAGTTCTTCTTGACCTAAGTGATAAACCTGTTTCAGGTAAAGGACTTGAAAAAGCTCTAGAAAAATCAGGTATCACTACTAATAAGAATATGGTCCCTTTCGATAAGAGAAAGCCTATGATCACAAGTGGTGTGAGACTTGGTACTCCGGCATGTACAACAAAAGGTTTTACAACTGATGATATGAGAGAGATCGCGAATATGATCTATAGAGTGTCTGTTGATCACAAGAATCCAGAAGTTCACGCTCAGATCAAAAAAGAAGTTGTAGCTTTAAGCACGAGATATCCGCTATACGATTAATTCGCTGTATTACGAGTAAGTAGCACTGTACGATTAGTAAACGAATTTCATAAAATAAAAAGACCTGAAATTTATTCAGGTCTTTTTTTTATTTGTCATTCTGAACTTAATTCAGAATCTTATTTTTTATACCATGGATATTCCCAAGCTCCTATTGTTGTTAAATAATAGAATTGCTTATCAGAGAAGCCAATAGGGTAACTGGAAATTCCCATTGGGATCCACTCTTGGTGTACAAATCCGCTATAAGGATCATCTGATGCATATAATTTATAGCACATGTATGGATTCGCATTCCATTCAAGTGTTGCAATACTGTCTATTACTACAATTTCAGGTGGTTCTGATAGAGGCCTAACATACATTGGTGTATTAAGTTGTAGTGGGGCACCTGATCCAGGAATTAATGACTCAAAACCTAAGAATATTGGTGAACTTGAATTATCCAACACAGTAGAATATTCATTTATAAAACATTTAGAATTTTTGCTATAATCTGTAATACACCACTCAACATAAAATCTAAGTACATCATCTATTTCCCAAAAATAGTCTGGAAGATTTCCTAGATTTAGATATGCAACAGATAGACCATCAATCATTGTGAATCCACAATCTGCTATATCTGAACTAAATTCGATACTATACGAATCCCCAATGTAAACAGTAAAGGGCTTTATGAATTCACCCTCTCTTGGGAAGTCAAATTCATTGCCATCATGATCCTGCAAATGAAAGAAAACTATTCTCGGTACAAATGTAGCACCCTTGTTTTTCTCGCTAATATTTTTAATATTATCTACAATGTCGGATCTCATTTTATTATTCGGCCAGGTTCTTGATTGCAATATGTTTACAAATAAAGGCATTCCAACTTCTACAGGGAAAACTCCTAGCCAACCGAATATACTACTATCTGAAGCAACCCAACTCTGTGATGAAATATCAAATTTCATAATCTGATTACATAAACTTATATCATTTCCTAAAAGTTGAGTGTTTAATAATTCTGATTTATTTATAGGTAACAGAATAGTATTCAAATCCCTTCCATCTGTGGTAATTAAATCATAAGTAACATCAACACTATCACCTGTTACAATAAAATCAAAATCATTCTTTGCACTTATCATGTAAGCACCTCCTGTTTCAACAGAAAAATCCTTACACCAACCTAAAGATGAATCAAATCCTGCTGTCTCCCAAGCTTGTAAAACTGGATCCCATCTTGAAATTGCGTCAATATTCACTCCTGCTGGATCTAGGTCTGATGCCATTGTCCAGTCCGTTTCCAAAGGTAATCCTACAAAGTTAAAATCAGTACCCGCAGTCGTAATACATGGATAAACAAATGTTGAATCATTCAGACGATAAACATCCTGAGAGAATGTTAGTGATACAAATATTAAGATATAGATTAGATATTTCATTTTACTCTCCACATTTTATTTAACCAGCAGCATCTTATTACTAATTTTCTGTCCGTTTGCTTCAAGAGTATAAATATATTCACCACTAATCATACTTTCAGCATTGAAATTAAAAGAATGATTTCCTCTATCCAATCTTCCATTCACGAGTTCTTTTACCAACTGTCCTTCAATATTATAAATTGAAAGCTTTACATTATCATCTTTCAGTATTGAAAAACTTATAGTCGTAGTAGGATTGAACGGATTGGGGTAATTTTGTTGAAGGGTTGTTGAAGTCGGAATATTTATTTCTTCAATAGAATTTGTACCATCATAGATCTGTAATGGTGAACCTGTTCCAGCTATGATCGACTCAAAACATCTGTAGATCGGATCAGCACCCTCAGTTAATATAAAATTGTCAACAGGATTCCCTTGAGGAGCTACATTTGGGAATTGAAAATTCAATTGATCACCAACAGCCCAAGGCGTTGGAAAATTAACTAGGTTTATATAAGCAACTGAATTTCCATCTATCATACTAAATCCAAACCCTACATCATCCTGACCAAGAATTTCTGATTCTCTACCAGATATCCAGCAATCAAAGACAACACCTTCTGCATCTTCAGGATAAGAAAATTCACCACCGGCTAGGTCTTGGACATGAAAGTAAACAACTCTTGGCCCATTACCCGCAGATTTGGGTGTATTGTTATTTACAACTGAGTTATCTAAAATTGTTTCAACTGTACTCGGCCAAGTGATATTACCTGTAACATTTATTAATAGAGGTGTACCTATTACTGTGGGAAAATCACCTACCCAAAATGACATCATCTCTGTACAACCAAGCCACACCTGATTGACATTATCGTATTTCGACAATGAATTACAATAATTTATATCATTTCCAATATTTCCAGCACTAGTTAATTCCGATTTTGTTAGTGGTAGAACTATCATATTCATATCTGTACGATCTGTCGTTATTAGATTATAAACAACATCAACACTATCACCTGTTACAGTAAAATCAAAGTTATTAACTGCATTGATTATATATCCACCACCTGTTTCAACAGAAAAATCTGTTCCCCAACCCAGAGCTGAATGATATCCTGCTGTCTCCCATCCTTGTAATTCGGTATTCCACTTGCTGACAGCATTAATATTTATACCTGAAGGATCAAAATCAGAAGCATTTACATAATTTGTTTGTAATGGTAATCCTACAAAATTAAGAGCTTTTGCACTATCTGACAAACATGGATAAACAAATGTTGAATTATTTACTCTTACTGGATCCTGTGAGAATACATTCACAATTAAAAATATCAAAACTAACACACAATAATTTTTCATTTCTTTCTCCAATATTACCTACTTATTAAATCTCTTTCCTTTAACGTACTATATAATTAGTTAAAAAGCAATAGCAATAAAATTAATTTTCAATTATGTATTATCATTATAATAGTATTTTTAGTATATTGTAAGTTCCTATAACATTTAAACAGGTTCAAATATGTCGAAAGATAAAAAAGATAAATCAAAGAAAAAGAAGCGTCTAATATTTAACCCATTTTTATGGATGGGAATATTTTTTCTATTATTCATTATTACATTTTATGTAGCAATCCCTATAGCAGTTAAATCAATCGCATCAAACTATGTTAAAGAAAACTATGACCGTGATCTTGAGATCGGTTCATTCTCTTTGAATCCTTTCGGTTTTGATATCACAATAGATAATCTTATCCTCTATGATACTGATGGGGAAGTATTTGTAAAATGGAAAAGATTCTATGTCAACCCTGAGATAATTCCGATGATGAGTAATGAAATTATAATCGATAAAGTCTCCATGATCGGTTATGAAATAAATGTACGTAAATTCAAAGATGAAAAATTCAATTTCTCTGATTTTCTTGAGCAGAAAGGTGACTCTACTGCAATCATAGATTCAGTTGAAGTAAAAGACCCAAATGCAGAACCTTGGATCATTCGTTTGAATGAGTTAAAAATAGCTAAGATGGACCTAAAATTTAATGATAAGTCTGCTTCACCTGAGTTATCAATTGGAATAGATAATTTTAATAGCTCTGTTCAGAATTTCACTATCAATACAAGTGAACTGACTGACTGGAATGTGGATTTCATGATCAGTGGCGGAAAGATAGCATCTAAAGGAACTTTAACAATTGATCCTATTGCGGTTGAGACAAAGTTGACCATCGACAGGCTTCCAGTATCTATAGCTAACGCTTTTATCCCGGAAAACATGACACTTTCTATTGATGACGGATATTTCAATTCAGCATATGATATAAGCATAGCAATTGATGACAGCAGTAAAGTAATAGTATCTGCCAAAGGTGGATCTAATATTGCAAATTTGAAAGTCATTGAGAAAACCGGAAATACTACACTAATGTCCTTCAATGATCTGGCAGTAAATGATCTTACTTTCGATCTCGATCCAATGAAAGTGGACATTTCAGAAATCGTATTGGACAGCTTTTACTCCAATGTCTCAATTTCCAAAGATAAAAGACTTAATATTAATGATGCCCTGGGTATAGAACCATTGCCAGAAGATTCTATTGAAGTTGTTGAGGAAGAGATCGTTGCAGTTGAAGATACGGTTAAAGTTCCTGGACCTGATGTTTTCATCAAGCAGATTAGACTTGTAAATAATTCTGTTGATTTTGCAGATAATTCATTGCCTTTACCTTTCATCACTAAGATCGAAAAGTTAAATACAACAATCGACAGTATCGATCTCAAAGATCAGCAGAGAACTGATATTTTTCTTCATGGAATAATTGATGATGTATCTACTGCAGATATCACAGGTTCACTTTACCTCTCTGATCCGAATTATAATACAGATATTAAAATAACTCTAAATAAGTTGAATCTTATACACTACTCCCCATTCTCAGCAAAATTTGTAGGTTTACTCATAGAAAAAGGAAGTTTTTCATTAGATCTATTCTATAAAGTTAAGAACTCACAGCTTGATATGAAAAGTCAGGTCAGACTTAATAAATTAACTTTCGGTGAAGATTATCCAAGTGAAGATGCAACAGGTTTACCAGTTAAATTACCTATAGCATTATTGAAGGATTCCGATGGTAATATTGAACATGATATAAATGCTAAAGGGGATCTTTCTGATCCTAAAGTAAGCTTACGTGGGGTTATTTTTAAATCAGTAAGTCAGATACTATTAAATATTGCAGCTTCTCCATTTAAACTACTCGGTAAAGGACTGAGTATGTTCACTCCAGATGATCTAAATCACGTAGATTTTGCCTTTGCATCAACAGAACTTGATTCTATTGAGATGAAAAAATTATCTGGTATTTCAACAGCACTTTTGGAAAAACCTTCATTGAAAATAAGTATTCATGGTGTTGCAGACAGAATAATGGATAAAAAAGCAATCCAGAATAAGATATATAATTCATTGATCACTAAAAATACAAAGACCCCTTACGATTCTCTGAATACATCCGGAAGACAGACACTGCTAGAAAAAATATATAAATTAACTTCTCCGAAACCAGCTCTACTTGATTCTATCAAAGCAGCGAATATCGTAAAACTTCAACCTGCACCTACACCTGAAATGCACAGTAGACTTGACACTTTGAGATATATAAAAGATGTTAAAACGAATATTTATGATCTACATAAAGTTGAAGATGCTGAATTGCTTAAGTTGACAAACACAAGAGCTCAAAATATTTTACTACATTTCACACAAAGAGATTCTGTACCTGCTGACCAGGTAGAAATATCCGAAGGCGAATTATCCCAAAAAGACGGAATCGCCAAGATCCAATGCCAATTGGATCTTGGCGCGAAGTAGCGCAATCCGTACGGTTGGGCCTTACGTCCAACCTGCTTTTAGCGGATTGCACGAATCTAAGATTCGTTTAGGTCGGACGTAAAGCCCGACCGTACGAGTATTTCTTTGATTTCAATTCTCCATTATTTTAATATAATTCTCATATAAATAAACATTGACATTTCATTGAAAATAAATTTTCTTTACTATTCTAAAGTATGAACTATTATAACGTAGTTGTATTGAATAATGTATTAATATAGAGGTTATACAAATGAACAGGATCACAAAACACCCCATACTTGACTATCAAGAAAGGAATGAGGTGAATTTTAAGTTCGACGGTAAAAAATATACCGGTTTTGAGAACGAAATGGTCAGCTCTGCCCTATTCGCAAATGACATTAAAGAATTTTCGATACACAAGAAAGGTAATGCTCCTCAGGGTATTTTCTGTGCTAATGGACAATGTTCCCAGTGTACAGTGATAATTGATGGATCTCCATTAAAGTCTTGTATCACTCCTTTACACGAAGGAATGGACATCAGAACTTTGAAGCATTTACCTGAATTACCTGCAACAGGTCAGGAGAAATTTGATCATAAGACTGAAACTTTGAAAACTGATGTACTTATCATCGGTGGTGGACCTTCAGGACTAACTTCTGCACTTGAACTTGCAAAACTTGATTTCAATATAATCCTAGTTGAAGATAAAGATCAACTCGGTGGTAAACTTTTACTTCAGACTCATAAATTCTTTGGTTCTCAGGAAGACAGTTATGCCGGAATGAGAGGATTTGAAATTGGTAATCTTCTTGAGTCACAGATAAAAGAGAATAAGAATATCACAGTTCTTTATGAATCAAGTGTCGTTGGTATTTACAAAGATAAAAAAGCCGGAGTTTATAAGAACAATGGTAAATTTTCACTTATAGAATTTGATGGAATTATCCTATCTGCCGGAGCAAGAGAGAAAAGTCTTGTTTTCCCTGGTAATGATCTACCGGGAGTTTACGGAGCGGGTGCTTTCCAGACTTTAGTCAACAGAGACCTTATCAAAGCTTCTGACAAGGTATTCATAGTCGGATCAGGAAATGTTGGACTTATCGGTGCTTATCATGCCCTACAAGCTGGTATTGGTGTAGTTGGTATTGTTGATATACTTGATCAGGTTTCAGGATATAAGGTTCATTCTGATAAAATCCAACGTATGGGTGTTCCGGTTTATTTGAACACTACCGTATTAGCAGCAGGTGGAAAAGGTAAAGTAGAGAAAGTTACTGTTGCCCAGGTCGATGAAAAATGGAATCCTATCCTTGAAACAGCTAAAACTTACAAAGTTGATACACTTTTAATTGCTGCAGGTCTTTCACCTGTAGATGAGTTCTATGGTCAAGCTGAGAAATTTGGTTTCAACGTTATAAAAGCCGGTGATGCTGATGAGATAGCTGAAGCAAGTTCTGCAATGTTCGGAGGAATTATCGCAGGTCTTCAAATGGCTCAGAAACTTGGAAAGAAGATCAAGATATCAAAAGAATACTATGAAAAATCTGAAGTTCTAAGATCAAAACCAGGTGAAGTTTATCCTCCATTCGAAGTAGAGATAAAAGAACATTTTACTCCTGTATTCCAATGTCTTCAGGATATTCCTTGTAACCCATGTACTACAGTCTGCCCAAAGAATTGTATCGCTCTTGATAAAAAGCTCGGTACGATCATGGATGTTCCAATGTACGTGAACGATGACTGTATCGGTTGTGGTCTTTGTGTGGCAATCTGTCCGGGACTTGCAATTTCATTGGTTAAGCAGGTTGAAGATACTTATGCTGAAGTTATGTTAGCTCATGAATATATACTTGATTTTGCACCGGGTGACTTGATATCCGTTACAGATATTGATGGTAATATCTTAGAAAAAGCTGAAGTTCTTTCATGTAGATTTAATAAAAAATATAAAACTCATCTTGTAACAGTTAAAATGTCTCTCGAAAATGCAAAAAAAGCTATCGGTATCAGAGTTCAGGATGAAAGTGTTATTCAACCTATGAAGGAAACTTTCTTAGACTTCTTACCTGATAATGGTATCGTATGTAGATGTGAAAGAGTAGCAGTGAAAGAGATAGTTGATTTTATCAAAGAGTACAGAGTTAGAGACGTTAATCAATTGAAGCAGATCAGAGTTGGAATGGGTGCATGTGGTGCTAAGACTTGCTCTATCCTTATGCCGAGAGTATTTGCACAGGCTGGAGTTGACTGGAAGGATGTTACTCCGGGGACTATCAGACCGCTTACAGTAGAAGTACCAATGAGTGCATTGGTTGACGATAAGGGAGAAAAATAATGAAAAATTATGATATAGTTATAATCGGTGCAGGAAGTGTCGGTCTTCCATTAAGCTATTACCTGTCCAAGAAAGGCAAAAAAGTAGCTGTCATAGAGAAGCGCCATTCGTACGGCCGTGGTGAGAATAAAGCCGCTATTGGTGGTATTAGAGCAACTCACAGTGATCCTGCAAAGATAAAGATCGGAAAGATGAGTATTGATATTGTAAAAGGTATGGAAAAAGAGCACGGTATCGAAACTGATTGGATAACAGGTGGTTACCTCTACCCTGTCTATGATGAAGCTAAAGAGAAGGCTTTGAAATCTTTATTAGCTACTCAGAAAGAATTCGGATTGAATATCGATTGGATCGAACCTAAGAAGATTAAGAAACTAGTTCCCGGTATTACTGAAGAAGGCTTACGAGGAGGTACTTATTCACCTCAGGACGGATCTGCATCTCCATTGAAAGTTGCAGGTGCATTCTATAAATTATCAGTTGAAGCTGGAACGGACTTTATCTTTGATGAGGAAGTTATTTCCATCGACACTGAAGATGATCTGATCACAGGTATCAAAACAAATAAAGAAGAATATCAAGCAAATGTATATATAAATGCAGCTGGTGGAAATGCAAGAGAACTTGGAGAGCTGTGTGGACTTGATCTGCCGGTTTATCCTGATTCTCACGAGGCAGGTATTACTGAGCCTGTTAAGCCATTTTTTAAACCAATGGTCGTTGATCTTAGATCTGATGAGCAGAGTTCGAATTTCTACTATTATCAGAACTATGAAGGTCAGATGGTATTCTGTGTAACTCCTGAACCTAAGATTATCGGTAAGGACTGTGACAGTACTTCTGAATTTCTACCTTTAGCTGTTAGAAGATTGTTGGCTATTCATCCAAGATTGAAGAATATCAGGGTCAGAAAGACCTGGAGAGGTTTGTATCCTATGACTCCTGACGGATCCCCTATTGTCGGCTGGACAGATAATGTACACAATATGTTCCTGGCAGTTGGAATGTGCGGTCAGGGATTTATGTTAGGACCTGGACTTGGGAAGATCATCTCTGAGATGCTAGTCGATGGGACTAATGATTATGATTTTATACTTAAACAACTAAGCCTCTATAGGGCATTCGAAGGCAACGAATTACTAAAATAGCAAATCCGTACGGGAAACCTCCCACGGTTTCCCACTTAGCGAATTATTCTTAAAAGGAGCAATATGTGCTCCTTTTTTCATTTAGACCAATTCTTCGGATTGTCCTTTATATATTCCCGTATTCTATTAAAATCATCTTCATCACGAATTACACGATCGTAATACGATCTATGCCACAATTTTCCAATATGTGTATCCGGATTTCTTAATTTCATGATTTTCAAATATTCATTTGCTGTCATCGATTTAAAACGCCCCATAACATCAAATAATGATAATTCCTTTGGTACTGTCAAGAAAATTGTGTCTGAGATCATTCTAACATCATATCAAGTTTCTCTCTACTGGATGAAAAAGCTGTTACAGGATACGAATAAGTTTTCTCTTCAAAACCCATTAAAT
>JAQIDB010000024.1 GCA_027858225.1 Candidatus Delongbacteria bacterium | reverse complement strand
GAAAGCTAAAGTTAATTTAATCGAATCTCCGTATGCAAATTTCCATACTTTTTTATTAATAAAATCATCCATCGTTCCATAATAATTATGGTCTGAATTAAAAGCTACATTCACATAATTTTCACTACCCAATGGACCAAAGGAAAGAACATACCGTACTTCTACCCCGTTTGCGATATTATTCAATACTTTTATCGTCCCATCAGCAATTTGATCAGGCTCTTCCAAACCACTGACAATCCAAGGTTGCCATTTATCAGCTTGGGCAAAAGAAGTTCCAATTAAACTTGGTGGGTCCTCAAATACACCTTTATATACTTCCCTCATATCTGTAATACCATAATCATATTCAAAATTTGACATGACCATATATCTGCCGATATCTCCCACTGGATAACCTCGAGTTCTTCCATTAAATAAAAACTCCCCGCCTACATATAAACTATCATAATTTACATCATCATACCCTTTTTGTTTTGGTGAAAGATCATACTCCCAATCACTATGCAATCCGGGCTTCCATCTTGGACCCCAACTCCATGAATAAATATTAAAAGAATACTTTAAATTTGGATTTGGATTCCTCAAGACCCTTAAAGTAGAAACTCCTGTAGCACCATCTAAAGGTCTTCCTGCTTCAGGTTCTAGTAAAATAACATCATCACCACCACCGATTCTTATTTGTTCCCTGCCATCATTATCTGCCGCCCATGCAAAATTAAGATCAACAGGTTTATTCTCTCCAGTGGCAGGATCTATGTAACCATCCCATTGCTGAATAAATCCGCATATATCATCTGAGTAAAAACCGACAGCGCTTTTTACCCCAATATCATTATCAACATCGATACCCATAAAAAAATCATAGATGTCTTTTTGGTCAGTGTTTCTATTGTACAATGTATAATCAACAATTATGAATTTCTCTGCAAATTTATATGACCATGAATATGATTTTTGTCTAACTTCTATCCCTAATGGTGTATGATTAGGTGTGTAACCTTTATCTGTGTACATTGTACTGAACTGCTCCTCTGCTGTAGCTGCAGGATCGTAAACATCCTCAAACATGCAATTTATTCGCCCTTCCACATTTGATGTTTCATTTAAATTTCCTAAAATCAAACCACTTGGATCTTCATCAAACATACCTGGGATCAACTCATAATTTCCATAATACCATGGATCATATGAAAATCCCGTAGAAACTAAAGGTCCTTGAAATATTGATGCGGCAGTACCATTTACGTTTACAACTGCAGAATCTAAATATCCACCGAACCAAAGAGAACCGTTATAGAAATATTGAATACCTTCACCTCCGGGCATATCACCTGAAATTGCAACTTTTCCGGTACAAGGATCAGTATAGCTAAGAGCATTCCCAAATACACCAAAATTTGTAATATTCATCCAAAACTCGCCAGCTCGATGAACTCTATTTTGATAAAAATCATCTTGTTTACTATTTTTGGCAAATTGAAGATCTGCTCCCTTTTCCATCACATCATATTTGTTTGAGGTCTGTGCGTAAATAGAAATACTTATTAACATAAAAAACAAAATTGCTTTTATCATTATAACTCTCCTATTAAAATTCTATAAGTAATATATAATAGTAATAATATAAATTGTCAATAGATAAAAAATATTTTTTGCTAATTATTTATGTATAAAAACTTTACAACCTATTTTGACATGAGAAAACAGATCAATAATGTCCTGATTCTTCATCCTGATACAACCAATTGATCCTTTTTGACCAATTGATGATTCGCTATTAGTTCCATGGATGTAGATATATCTATTAAAAGTATTAGAGTTCTTCTTTTGGAGTCCTTTCAACCTTAAAATTCTTGATGTAATGATATCTTTCTCGTTAGCTACGTTTATCTTTGCAATGTTACCAGTAAATTTTCTACTTTTAAAAATTGCTCCGAAGGGAGCTCTTCCACCTATCTTTTGACAAACTTCATGCATACCAAGTGGAGTTTTCATACTTCCTTCTTTGTAACCTTCACCGTATTTGGAAGTAGAAACCGGATAAACCAGTTTTACATTCCTGTGTGTAAAAACAAGTTCTTGATTAGCTATTGAAATATCAATTTTCATAATTAAACTTCTACATCGATTTCTTCAGAGATAGATTGAATTTCATTAAATTGATTTTCAAGTTTGTTTAGCATGTCCGCTGCTTCTTGAACCATCTCTTTCTTCTGTATTAGTTTATCAATTTTTAACTGCACACCAGTTTGATCTGAAGAATCAGAAAATTTACTTCTTAAATCATCTATCATGCCTACTATTTCATCTATCTCATCATCGCAATCGTAATTCATATCCTCAAATATCAAAAATGCTTTATTGATCTCATCTGCAATTTTTTTCAATTCTCCTTTTGCTGAAAATACTTTATCAAACAATTGTTTTAATTCATCAAAATCATTCATTTTAAACTCCATTTTCATTGTTTCTATTTATCAGCAATAATATACCAATAAATAAGTTATGAACCAAATTGTTTAATATATTGTTTAATCGTAATAAAATTATTATCTTCAAATTATTAAACTCGGAGAAAAAAAATGAAAATACCTTTAGTTGACCTTAAAGCGAACTATTTGTCAATCAAATCAGAAATTGACACAGCTATTCAAAGTGTGATCGACCGAACAGCTTTTGTAGGCGGTCCTGAACTTAAATCATTTGAAAATAACTGGGCAGAAAAATGTAATGCGAAGTATTGTGCAGGTTTGGCTAACGGAACTTCATCTCTAGAAGTTATTCTAAGGGCTTTGAACATTGGTCTGGGTGATGAAGTAATTTGCCCATCTCATACTTTTGCGGCAACTGCAGAAGCAATACTAATGGTCGGTGCAAAACCTATATTTGCTGAAGCATTGGATAATACAGCTCTAATAGATCCAGGTTCAGTAGCAAAATTGATAAATGAAAATACGAAAGCTGTTATCATTGTTGATCTATATGGTCAACCTGCTGATTATTATGCGATCAAAAAGATCGTTGAAGATAAAAATATTACAGTAATTCAGGATGCTGCTCAATCACATTTAGGAAAGTATAAAGGAAGAACTGTTGGTAGTTATGCAGATGTAACTTCTTTTAGTTTTTACCCGGGAAAAAATCTTGGAGCATTCGGTGATGCTGGAGCAATCGTTACTAACAATGAAGAGCTTTTTAAAGTAATGAAAATGATCTCTGATCACGGTAGAACTTCAAAGTATGAACATCAAATACCAGGTGGAAATCTTAGAATGGATAATCTACAAGCTGCTATTCTAGATGTAAAACAAAAATATCTACCTGACTGGACTGTAGCTAGAAGAAATGCAATAAAGAAATACAGAGAAAGATTATCTGACTATGTTCGTTTCATTGAAGAAGATAAAGATAATGAAGCAGTTTATCATCTAGCTGTTATTAGAACTGAGAAAAGAGATGAATTACTCAAATTTTTAAATGATAATGGTGTTGGAGCAGGTATTCACTACCCTATTCCATTGCATCTTCAACCTGTATTTGAATATCTTGGATACAAAAAAGGTGACTTCCCGATCACTGAGAAAATAGCTTCTGAAATAATATCTCTACCTATGTTCCCAGAAATAACAGATGAACAAATAAATTACATCTGTGAAAAAGTGATCGCTTTTTTCAAATAAAAAAAATGTAGGGAACGGTTTGAAACCGTTCCCTACATTAATTTTTCATTTAAATTATAAATTAAATTGGTTTCTTGATCGTATCCAGTAAAGTGCCATCACGCCACTCAATAATATGAACAACCTCATCAGTAGTTTCGCACTTACTAGGAATAACTCCAAACTCCTGTGCCTTCTCAATAGATTTCTGATGTAATTCCTCAATAGAAATATTCTTCAATCCAAATCTTTCAGCATTCTCTAATAAAACATTCTTATATGAACTTGTACTATTAGGATTAACTGATATGAATTCTTCGGTAACGATCACATCTACAACTTCACCAGGAGTAGTTCTTGTGTAAACTTTATCAACTACTTTAGGGAAACCTTTACCGTTCTTGCCAGTTGCAATAGGAAGAAATATTACTGTCATATCAGCACCTGCAGCAACATCCTGCCCTCCACCGATTCCACCGATGATACGTCCATTTGCACACACAGTATTAAGGTTGTATTCAAGATCTGTTTCCAAAGCAGAAAGAACTGCAACATCAAGCATATTCACAGAACATTCTTTGTTTGCAACTGATGCATAATATCCTGCTGTGATCTCCATATGTCTGTGATCTTTTAATAGTGATTCAACAACTTTAGCGCTTGGTTCGAACAGTTGACCATGCTGGATATAATTAAGCAGACCTTCATCAAGCATTTCAACGTGCATAGAAGTAACTCCACCAATTGTAAAGTTAGCTTTTATTTTTTCTTCTCTGAGAATATTCCTGATGCTATCAAGTACTATAAGACCTGCACCACTTCCAACTTGAAAATTAAATTTGTCCTTTATTACACCTGCAGCTTTCATTACCTTAGTAACATTCTCAGCTATCTGCATATTAAAAGGTGTTTTAGCTTTTTCTATATCAAGAGTACCTGAACCAATTCCTTCAGATAATCCTGGTGGGTCCATATGTACTACAAAATCTACATTTTCCATAGAGATAGAACCGGGCATAATAAGATGATCACTTACAGTTCCGGCTAAGATACAAGTATAGTCAGCAAATTCAGCATCAGCTGCAAATAGACCTACAGGACCGCACCATTGCTCAACTTTTCCCATCATACCATTTGCATTTCCATGAATATCAGCTATCGGCATCGGACCAAAAGCTACTTTTACATGAACTTCACCTGTCTGAAGTTTTCTTACTCTGTTTCCGTGAGATGTTCCCACTGTTTTCCAAGGTAAGATATCTCCATTCATTATGTGGGCACCAAACTTTCTATATGGATTTCCATAGAGTCCTGTCAAAGTTCCATCCATAAATGCTTCTACCAGCCATGGATCCGTATTATCAAACAGTGCATTCGCATATAAAATAATACCTTTTTTGTTATATTCTTTAAGTTTTGCAACTACTACCTCAAGTCCTTTGTCACCAAATCGATAATAGTGAGGATATGAAATAGTATCACCATCATTAATAACTTCCATTACCTGATCAAGTGAAGTTACTTTACTTTGTCTGTGGGGTATCGGTGAAGCTCCTTTTTTTGCTTTGATCGTGCTTGTATAACTGTCATTGTTAAAAGCACCGGTAAAAGGTTTATATTCTTTACCGTTATAGTTCATTGTCCGCTCCAATTAATTTTGAAAAGTTAATCCTAAATTTAGGGATATTGTAGAAATTGATTGTTTTAATTTTACGTCTTTTTCAAAGCCACCTATAACATCATTAAAAGTACCATCAAAATCTAAACTTGTAAGGTTTACATATTTTACACCTATCAGAACTTTACTCCATAACACAAATCCCGCACCAATGCTAAAAGTAAATGAATTTGATAGATCCCAATCTATACTCTCCTCTATATCATCAGATATGTCAGATGGAGTTCCATTATCATAACTATAGTCATAATTCGGTCCGTAGACCATTGACATACCTATTTGCCCATCAATATACATTCCGAATTCTTTTTTCTTTCGATCGAACATATTCTTAAACCTAACTCCAGTAGTAAGATACATACAATTATAAGCTGTAAGACCAACATTATCAGGCTCAAAAACTATTGATGTAGAATCAAGATCATCAAAAATCTGGTATAAATCGTCTCCAACACCATGATGAAGGAAATTTAAACTACCTATCCAATAAAATTTTTTTCCTAGTTCAGATGATAAAAATTCGATTCCTCCACCGAAACCCATATTTGCAAAACCTGCATTTTCTTCACCGGCTTTATCATTTCCGAAGTCAGTCTGTGGAAATGCCATAGTACCATGGAATGTAAATCCCTGAGCTAAAACATTCGAGCTGACACCTAATAGGAACAAAATTCCTACAACAATTAATAAATTTTTCATATACACTCCTGTTTAAATTAACATACGAACACA
>JAQIDB010000015.1 GCA_027858225.1 Candidatus Delongbacteria bacterium | reverse complement strand
ATTAATTTCGTAATAATCAATTGAATTTTTCACATCTCTTTGTTATTATTCCTTTGCTAAATATAATGAAGAGAGAATAAATGACAATGATAAAGAGCATATCAATATTACCTGACATTCTGATTAATAAAATTGCTGCTGGTGAAGTAGTAGAAAGACCATTTTCTGTAGTAAAAGAACTTATAGAGAACTCAATTGACGCGGAAGCTGATGAAATATCAATCACTTTGAGAGACGGTGGCAAGACTTATATTGAGATAGCTGACAATGGTAAAGGAATGACTGAGGATGATCTTCTTTTATCATTTGAAAGACATGCTACTTCGAAAATAAAGAACTATGATGATCTTATTTCAATTGAAACTATGGGATTCAGAGGTGAAGCTTTACCGAGTATTGCATCCGTATCGATTGTGGAAGCTGCTTCGAGATTAAAAGACAGTAACGAGGGTTCACTAGTAACCATCAAAGGTGGAGTTATATCCGGTGTTCAGCCGACACCGCTAAGACAATCCACTGTGATCAAAGTGAAATCTCTATTCTTCAATGTACCAGCTAGAAGAAAATTTCTAAAAGATGCCACGAAAGAATACAGATACATTTACACTTACTTTAAAAAACTTGCATTATCTCATCCAGAACTGAATTTAAAGCTCGTTCATAATGATAAAAATATTTTCGATCTTAGAAAAGAAGACATTAAAAATAGAATCAGCTCTGTTTTGAAAGAAGTTAATCAAGATAGTTTGATCGAAGTATCCAATAGTATCGGTCAATATAAACTCAGTGGTTTTATTGGCAAAAAAGAACTGGCAAGAAAAGGAAAAGATAATCAATTTTTATTCATAAATGGCAGAATCGTTGAAGATAAGATAATAAGCTATACCGTATTCCATACATTTAGAAATATGATAGAACATGGTTATTATCCATTTTATATCCTTTTTATCGATCTTCCTTTTACTGAGTTAGATGTAAATGTTCATCCTGCAAAATTAACTGTTAAATTCACCGATGAGTTAAGAGTTAAGAAATTAATTCAAGAAGGAGTTGGACGAGTTCTCAGAGAATCACTTTCCATCTATGATCTTGGAATGAATGAGAACGAAGAAGTTGGTGCTGATGTAATTCCAAATACAGATGATGGTACTGAATTTTTTGATAATACCTCAAATATATATCAAACTCCAAAAGAAAACGATCATGTTACTTCGGAAAATATTGATAAATATGCTGCTAAGAAAGAGAAAGATTTCTTTAGACCTGAAACATTGGGTGCAAGAGTTCTCAATATTCAAAATGAAGTAATAATATCAGAGAATATCTGGCAGATGCATAATAAATATATCTTCATCCAGGTAGAATCTGGAATAATGATTATCGATCAACATGTAGCACATGAAAGAATACTTTATGAAAAAGCGATAAAATCGTTCAGTAAGGAAAAGCTACCATCACAAGCCTTATTATTTCCGGTAAGCATCGAATTATCTTTTGAAGACAGGCTTATTTTAAAAGAAATTACCGATTATATGAATGGTCTTGGATTTGCTCTAAGAGAATTCGGTGGAAATTCATTTATAATAGAAGAAACTCCTCTTGGAATTAAAGTTGGAGATGAGAAAAGAGAAGTTTTAGATCTGATCGATAACTTCAAACTTTACCGTAAGAAAAAAATGGGCGTTATTGAATCTGTTGCTGCTTCTTTTTCCTGTAAACGAGCTATAAAATCTGGTCAAAGACTAAAACCAGAAGAAATGATAACTCTAATAAATGATTTATTTCAATGTGAATTCCCTCATGTATGTCCACACGGAAGACCGGTTATCATAGATTTGTCGTTAAAGGAATTAGATAAACGATTTATGCGTATTTAATATGTCTAATATCCTCAAAAATATCAATATCCCAATTATCGTAGGTCCGACTGCGATTGGTAAAACTTCTATATCATTAATATTAGCAGAGAAATTCAACTCTGAAATAATCTCTGCAGACTCAAGACAAATAGTCAGAGAAATGACGATCGGAACTGCAAAACCTACTCCAGAAGAACTCTCAAAAGCAAAACATCACTTCATTAATATAATAGAACCTACAGATGATATTTATAACTCATATATATATGGTAATGAGGTCAGAGATAAGTTGACTGAACTTTATTCTACTGGTAAGAAAGCAATTCTCTGCGGTGGCAGCGGACTTTATATTCAGTCCGCAGTTCACGGATTCTTTGATGATCTAGGTATAAATGATGTCGAAAAACTAGAATACCGTAAGGAACTTGAAGCTTTACCGATAGAAGAATGTTATGCAATGCTGCAGAAAGCTGATCCTGAATACGCAGAGAAAACTCCACCTGGACAGAGACAGAGAATTCATAGAGCACTTGAAGTATTCCATTTCACAGGAAAGAAACTCAGTGAACTGCATAAAGAACATCAGGATAAAAGATTCTTTGAGCCGATTTACATTGGATTAAATCTAGACAGAGAAAAACTTTATGAAAGAATAAATTCCAGAGTTCTTACAATGATAGATGAAGGATTGATCGAAGAAGTGGAATCGCTTGCAAATAAATATGGATCTGATCTTAAAAGATTACGTAAGACAATTGGATATAAAGAAGTAGTTGAATTTCTAAATGGTACCATATCTAAAGATACTATGATTGATGAGATACAGAAGAATACACGTCACTTTTCCAAGCGACAAGTCACATGGTTCAAGAGAATTCCAGGGATGAACTGGTTTGAACCTGGACAGGTGGATGAGATTTTTAAATATGTAAACAATCAACTAATTTAAGCTCAACAGCTTTGTGCCCCTCTTACATATGTTTTTCGATCGGTACTTGAACAAAGAGAAAGTCCCATTGAGAAAACGACCGTCTGTCCCGATTTATCGGGATAAGAGGCAGACCGATACTGCTATAAAGCTGCACACTGCTAGGAGTTTTAATGGCAGACTTGACTTTTGGTTACTTTTGGTCAAGCAAAAGTAACGTTTAAAGAACAAAAAAAGATCCTGAAATAAATTCAGGATGACGGATGTTGAATACCCCTGGATTCCCGGATCATGTCCGAGAATGACAACATAAGAACCAAAAATCCTCTTTTAATCATATTAATTAGGGATTCAAATACTCTTTTAAATATACTTATTTGGGTATTCCAATCCCTTTTCATTATATTTTAGCTTGCAATATCCCATTTCAATCATTATATTACACTATTATTTAATCAAGAGGAAAGTAAAAAATGATAACAAGAGAACTCGATACACTAATACTAAAAAAATTCTTTAAGAAAAAAGCTCTAATAATAATTGGTGCCAGACAAACAGGCAAAACTACGTTAATAAATAACTTATTAAATACTAGAAAAGAAAAAACTATATTCTTCAACGGTGACGAAGCTGATACAAATGATATTTTTGATGTAATCACTATTACGAAACTTAAAAATATAATAAAAGAAAATAAGATCATATTCTTCGATGAAGCTCAAAAAATACATAATATCGGTAATATAATTAAGCTGATCGTTGATAATCTAAAAAGCACTCAAGTAATCGCTTCAGGTTCCTCCTCTTTTGAACTAATGAATAATCTAAACGAACCCCTCACAGGCAGAAAATATAAATTTCACTTGTTCCCTCTCTCTTATAACGAACTTCAAAATCATTTTGGGGTAATAGAAGAAAAGCGTAATCTTGAAAATCGTATGATTTTTGGATCTTATCCTGAAATAGTCGCTAAATCTAATTCCGAAGAACATTTAAAGCTTCTAACCGGAAGTTATTTATACAAAGATCTTCTTATGCTTGATCAAATAAAGAAACCTGTCTTACTGGAAAAAATTGTCAAAGCATTAGCATTACAAATTGGAAATGAAGTTTTATATACTGAGTTAGCAAAATTAGTTGATTCTGATAAAAAAACTGTAGAAAAATATATAGATCTACTAGAGAAAACATATATAATATTCAGACTACCTGCTTTAAATAAAAATGTCCGAAATGAAATAAAGAAGGGTAAGAAAATATATTTTTATGATAATGGTATTAGAAATGCTGTTATTTCAGATATGAGACCCTTGGCAAAAAGAACAGATGTTGGAGCATTATGGGAGAATTATCTGATCAGTGAAAGAATTAAACTATTAAATTTTAAATCAAATGATAGAGAAAAGTATTTCTGGAGAACTACGCAGCAACAAGAAATAGATTATATAGAAGTACAATATAACAAATATTACGCTTATGAATTCAAATGGAATCCACTAAAGAAAGCTTCTATTTCTAAAACTTTCACAAATGCTTATACTGATTATGAATTTAAAACCATTACACCCGATAATTACGAAAATTTCTTGAGTTCAATAGTTTGAACCAGGAGATGTTAGTGATATTTTTTCTTCCCTTTCCAATAACCTTTCAATCTCTCCTTGATCTGCTTCTCCAACCCATTCTCAGATGGATAATAAAACTGCTCACCTTTCAATCTCTCAGGCATATAATCCTGCTCAACAAAATGTCCTTCCTCGTCATGAGGATAGATATATCCCTTTCCATAATCAAGTTTTTTCATCAGCTTAGTAGGCGCATTACGCAAATGAAGAGGAACTTCAGCAAGATCTCCTGCTTCTTCAACAGCCTTCTCTGCTTTTTTCAGAGCCATATAAGATGCATTCGATTTCGGTTGTGAAGCCAAATAAGTGGTAGTTTGAGCCAAAGTAATTCTACCTTCCGGCATTCCGAGAACTCGGACTGCATCAAAGCATGCTTGAGCAATCACCAACCCGTTCGGAGATGCATTCCCAATATCTTCAGAAGCTAAGATCAATAATCTTCTGGCTAAAAACTCAGGTTTTTCACCTGCATCCAACATTCTGGCAAGATAATACAAAGCAGCATCAGGATCTGAACCTCTGACACTTTTTATAAATGCACTGATAATATCATAATGATAATCACCAGTCTTATCATATCTCTTTCTTCCGTCAGTAAGAGCATTTTTCACTTCTTTCGGAGTAATCTTAATATTTTTCTTCTTCCCGATAATATGGATAGCCAATTCTAATGTATTCAGCATCTTTCTAGCATCACCACCAGATGATTCTATAAGTATCTTCTTAGATTCATCATCCAGAGAAACTTTCATCTCTTTGATAACAACATCATCTCTAACAGCTCTTTCAAGTATGTTTTGTAATGATTTATCATCAAGGGACTTTAACTTGAGTACCATAGATCTGGAGAGCAGTGCAGAATTAACTTCAAATGAAGGATTCTCTGTAGTTGCACCGATAAGACGGATAATACCTTTTTCTACTGAATTTAAAAGAGCATCCTGCTGACCTTTATTATATCTGTGGATCTCATCTATAAAAAGAATTACACTCTGACCGTTCCTGACAGTAACAGACGCGTTAAAAATAATTTCTCTGAGTTCTTTCACACCGGAACTCACTGCACTGATCTTGATAAATTTCGATTTCGATTCTTTCGCTATCAACCATGCAAGAGTAGTCTTTCCTGTTCCAGGTGGTCCCCATAACATCATTGAAAATACAGCATTCCCTTTCAACATCTTTTTAATAATGCCATTCTTACCTGTGAGATGCTCCTGACCTACATAATCAGCAAGCTGATTTGCCCTGATCCTCTCCGCTAGAGGTATCATTTCAGGTGCTACATCATCAATATTATCTTCGCCATATTCGAATAATTGTTGCATAAGTTTCTCTGTGTTATTTGAATAATTAAGATAAGATTATTTCGTTACTTTAGAAATAAATAAATAAATATGTTTTTAATTGTAATTTGTCCATTGTAAATTGGATCTTGATTTGATATCTTACCTATCAACAAAATGGGATGGTATAATGAGTGACAAAAGACGGGCAAAAAGAAATGGACTTATGTTGATAGGTGTTGTATTAATGATTTATGCTATATACTTATTGGCAACAACAAATTAGTTTATTAAAACATCTCGATATCTACATTCTTCAAAAATTTCTCTTCAAGCAGCTCAATAATACTTTTAACAATCTGGATCCTCATTTTATACTCAAGCCCATGATGATATTCATTCGTTGCGGTCCCAACTAAAAATTTGATTTTGTCATTTTTCAAAATAAGCTTTACGATCCTCTCAGCACTACCATCTTTTAGATCCGCTATCCATTTCAGTGAAAGTATTTTCTCAACCTTTGATAAAGTCATAATACCTTCTGATACAAGGTCGACACCTTCAAAAAATGAGATAGGTGGCAAATCTTCATCGATCTTTTTCATCTGACCCAATTCCTTTATATCAAGTTCCCTTTTCAGTATCTCTGCAGTTGTTCCACCACAAACGACCCTCCTACCTTTGAATTCTTTGAATTTAAATGAATATTCCATATCTCTGGTCTTTTCTCTTGGCGGACCCGTACAGATAAGTAATTCTCTCGGTTCACGGAAAAAAACAGCAGCACAACTTGCATCATCTTTCATTTTGAGCTCATCATTCAATTCTGCTTTATGAACTATCTTTGCCGAAAGATCTTTTGATGAAATTGATTTATCTCTGATCAAAATATCCTGAATATATTTAATAACATCATTGTATTCCCAGCCATCAATATTCGAATTTAAACCAATACCGGACTGTGTGACTCCATCGGTAAAAAATATAATTCTATCTTCAAGGTTAGCTTTATACTTGCCAATGAATATTTGTTTTCCTGTATGCTCACCATCATGAAGTTCTATCTCTTCCCACTTTATTCTCTCTAATCCATGCTTACTTAAAATAATAGGAAGAGGACTATCATAGACGATCATTTCGACTGTATTATCATCCTTAATATCCAGAATAGTGAAAGTTGAATAACTGATCTTCCTTTCGCTGCATTTAGGTAAAATATTCATGATAAGCTCTGATGAGTGCTGAACATCTTTAAGGTCTTTTACAAAATTGAGAGCCATCGATGCAGTCAATGTTGCAAGTACATTCGCTTTAATTCCGCTTCCCATCCCATCACTAAGAACTAAAATCCTACGATTCTCCTCTTTAACAAACTTTGTTAAAAAAACATCTCCGAAGGAGTTTTGACCATTCTTACATTTCTGAAAATTGCCTATATTTATATGCAAATTACTCATTTTTGCTCTTATAGATATTTATGATTGAACTGAGAACATTTTCTGTCTTTGAAGCGTTTTCACCTAGAAGGTAAGCTATCTGCTGAACTGTATCCAGATTTTCTTTTATAACCATTTCAGCTCTTTCAACTATCTCTGTAGTATTTACTTCTGGGTCCGTCAAATCTTTGATAATAGCACCTACAATGGTGTTCTTTTGGATCAGGAACAATGATACTTTAAATAATTTATTACCTATGATAACATCTTTGCTAAAAGTTTTTTCTCCACTTTCAAGAAGCTGTGAGAATAGTTCTGAGAATGATAATAACTTACTTAAAGCGGCACCTTTTAAACCGGGATTTATCTCATTAATAAGTTTAGCATCGTCACCGATCATTTCAACGAAACTCTTATTTGAATCAATGACTTTAAGATCTTTGTCAACAATTACAAAACCTGAAGGCATCAGCTTAAGAAGTTTAGAAGATAACTCAGATAATTCTTTTGCTTTCTCTAGCTCTTTTCTCTGATTCTCTCTGTCATCAATATCAAAAAATGCACTGACAAATCCATTTATCTCGCCAACTCGACTTGAGAAAGTTGATCTGTGAAATTCTATCGTTCTAGCTTCATTTCCAGAAGTATTCAGATCAATTTCAACAATCTGTTTACCGGGATTTTTCAATAAACTTTTGTTCATTGACTTTAAAACTTCAATAAATTTCTCATTTGAAGTATAATGATCTATCTTAGTGAACTTTATCTTTTCTTTGCTACTTCCTAGTAGCTCTTCAAATGCTTTATTACATCCTAAAATTGTTCCGTGTGGTTCTTCATAAACAATAGGCACAGGAATACTGTCGATTATCTCCTGGTGAAAGAAAATATTCTCACGCAGCAGCTTTTCTTTTCTCTTAAGTTTGTCAATGATCTTTTTTGAAAGAACAACACATTGTGAAGGTCTTGTTTCGCCATTCAACATAGCCTGTGCAAATTCTTTACATGTATCATATCCACAACCTTTACAATCTATTTCATCTTCCGGTTTGAAGATCTCAATATATGTTAAAGCCTGTTTTATCTCGTTTGCTGTATGTTTTTTTACTTTATTGCTCATTTTAAGTCCGTTTATGAAAGAGATTTTTCTGTAAATCTCAGAAGATCATCAAGATCCACTGGTTTTTGAAGTATATATTTGACATTCGGAATATCGATATCAAATATTTCCTGCCCAGCTTTAGCAATCGAGGAAGTGATTATAATAGGAATATTAACCTTTCTGTCCAGTAGCTTCTGAGCAAAAACAAATCCCTCATCAGGTTCATCCATCATCACATCTAAAGTAATAAGGTCAGGTTGAAATTCAGTTATTTTCTTATCTCCTTCGGTAGTATTGAAAGCAGTTTCAACCGCATAACCTTTAGACTTATAAATCGCACTATAAGCTGTAATTATATCCATATCATCGTCTATAATAAGTATTTTTTTCATAATTTCACCCTTTTTAGGAATACTTTTTAACAAATTTTAGCAGTTCATCAAGGTCAACAGGTTTTTGCATGATCATCTTAATGTTCAATTGAGATACATCAAGTAGATTTCCAGTAGCTTTTGCAATTGACGAACTTAATATTACAGGTACACTAATATTCTGCTCTTTCATTTCATTTAGGAAAATAAATCCGGAATCTGAATTTTCCATCATAATATCTAGGATCACAAGATCTGGTCTATCTTTCTTAACTTTTTCAAGACCTTCCGCTGAGCTGGAAGCTGTAAAAACTTTATAACCTTCTTTTTCAAGAAGTATTTTATAGATGCTTACGATATCTATATCATCATCGACGACAAGAATCCTTTTTTCCTGACCGGATTTTTCTTCCATTTCGATCATATTCTTCGCGAAGTAAGCAGATTTTTCAATAGAAGTTGTAATATCAACTTCTTCGAGAAACACATTGTCAGGTAAGTTCAATGGAGTAGTTGTAAAATTAATAATAGATCTTACTCCTCCCCTTTTCATTATCTCTGCAGTCGCTATAGCACTTTCATTTGAAGAAGAGATTATACCTATTTTTATATTTTGTTCCTCTATAATCTCTGCTAATCGGTCAACATGAAAGCAGTGTATAGCATTGTATTTATTATCTACTATATTTTTTTCAACATCAAACAGTGCTGTTATATTTAACTTATCGTTTGTACCAACAAAGAAATTCACCAATGCTTTACCAAGATTACCAATACCTACAATACATACATTCATACCTTTTTTGCTGTCAATGATCGAACAAATATTCTTATATATTTTTTTTGTTTCATATCCCTTTCTATTACTACCAGAATAACCGATGTGCATAAGGTCCCTTCTTATCTGAACTGAAGATATGTGCGCTAATTTTGATAATTCATGAGAATAAAATGACTCAACTTTTTCTTTAATAAGTTTTCTTAACAGTCTTCTGTAAATACATAATCTTTCAATAGATTTTTCGTTGATAGTATCCATATTACTTCCCTATTATTGTTTTATAACCTAACAATCTATCCATTAAATTTTATTTAATTCAATAGTAAATTTTGTACCCTTATCTATTTCACTCTCAACATTGATATTTCCATCATATAGAGCTACGATCTTCTTTACTGTTGAAAGACCAATTCCACTTCCGGAAATATGTACGGTCTTCTCGGTTTTTATTCTGGAGAATTCTTTGAAAAGCTTGCTAATATCCTTTTCCTCTATTCCAATACCTGTATCACTGACACTTAAAGAAAGTGAACCGTTGGATTTCAACATTTTAATTCCAATTTTTCCACCGTTATTATTATATTTTATAGAGTTTGATATAAGGTTATTTACTATAATCTCTATCTCTGTTCTGTCAGCATTTATTTTCGCTTCGGTTTTATCGTAGGAAACAGATATCTTTTTTTCTTTAATCTGATCATCAATATTTTTAATTGCCTCATTTATAATCTCGTCTACATCCACTTCCTCAAGATCCCTCTTCTTCTCTCCTGATTCAATTCTGGTAAGATCTAAAAGGTCAAATATAAGTTTCTCCATATCTTTGATTCTGATCTGTGATCTTTCAATGTATTCCTCATAATTGTCAAGGTCATTCCCTGCAATTCTCTTTTCCATCAGTTTAAGATAATTGCTGACCGCAGCAATTGGAGATTTTAATTCATGAGATAGAACAGAAATGAATTGAAATCTTATCTTATTCTTCTCTTCAGTGAGTTTCTGAGTTATCTTTTTTAATATTATATGTTTTGAAGCTTTATGAACTGCGTTTTTCAGTTCATCAGGTGTAAATGGTTTTGTCAGAAAATCATAAGCCCCATTCTTTGTAGCAGAAACAGCTGTTTCTATTGAAGCAAAAGCTGTTATCATGATGGTTGTAAACTCTTTGTTCTCATCATGGAGTTTTGCCAATAATTCCGTACCGTTCATTCCAGGTAGCTGGTTGTCAAGAAGCATTAGATCATAGCTTTTTTGTTTAATCATTTCAAATGCGGTTTCAGCATCCTCAGCTTTATCTATCGAAAAATCATACTCAGCATCCAGATAAGGAAGATTTATTGTATAACTTCTCAAAGCTCTTGCAATAGATTCTCTAATTCCGAGTTCATCATCTACTACTAATAAATTTATTGTATTCATGTGACACCTGCTTTTAAATTACCGGCAATTCTACCACAAAGGATGAGCCAGTCTCTCCTTTGTCTGGATTATCATTTGATTCTATTTTTATCTTACCTTTATGCATCTTAACAATTCCGTAGCATACTGCCAATCCAAGACCTGTTCCCTTCCCAATTTTCTTAGTAGAAAAGAAAGGTTCGAATAATTTCCCCTGTATTTCTTCGGCGATACCTGGTCCGTTATCTTTGACAGTTATCCTGATATTACTGCTTGTAAATTCAGTTATCAAGTCGATCTTACCTTTTTGCTTCATTGCATCGATAGCATTTTTTATAAGATTTGTAAATACTTGAATAACCTGTGCCGGATCAACACTTATTTCAATATCATCTTCTGGATCTATGATATTCAGTTCTACTTCTGAAGGAATTATCACATTGCTAACAACACCTCTTACAAGTGCTTTAGCACTGATCTTCTCAAGATGAACCTCATTCTTCCTTGCAAAATTAAGCAGTCCAGATAAGATATTCTTACATCTGTCAGCTTGAGTTACTATGGTTTTAAGATCTTTATACATCTCAGACTCAGAATCAGTTTCCTCAAGAAGAAGATTACTATACATTATTACTATTCCAAGAGGATTGTTTACTTCATGAGCTATTCCTGCTGATAATTGACCCATTGTTGCAAGTCTTTCTGATCTTTTCAGAGCTTCCTGTGATGTTGCAAGATCCTTTTCAGTATCTTCCAAAAGATTAGAATATTTCTGAAAAGTCTCTATCCCAACGAAATATACTATTATTGAAATAATTACAATTATAATAATCGCAAGCAGAAGTGATGAAAATATAATACCGCTCGTGATCTTTTCCATCTCAATCTTCTTGTTAACTGTCGCAGCTACATAGTATTTGAAATTATCAGAGTATTCAAAGGCAATATACCATTTTTCATCGTTTTTTACATTGCTCAGCAAACCTTTATCTTTTCCAATTATTTTTTTCATAAATGGTTCAGAGCTGAAATTCTTACCCTCAGATTCAGGGTGAATTATCATTGTAGAATTTTCATCAAAGACAAATGGATAACCGCTCTTACCGATCTGTATCCCTGAAAATATATCCCTCAATACTGTCAAGTCACTCTCTTTAACACCGACATAAAGCATTCCAACTACCTTATCCTGATGTGAAATAGGTTCATAAGCTGTTATATACCAATCATCAACTACTAAAGCTCTTCCGAGATATGTATTACCTGATTCAACTGATTTAATAACTGGAGAATCATTTGAAATATAAGTACCTTGCGCATTGGATCCATCTATACGTTCAACAGTTGTGGACATTCTGACATAACCATCATCCATTTTTTGGAAAATTGTTACAGAACAGCCCAGCAATGAATTGATTTTTTCAACCATTTTTGCAGAACTATGTAATTCCTCTCCATCCACCATCCATTTATTCAGCTTAACTGTATGAATTTCATTGCTGATCTGATCCTCAACAGACATATCTATCTTTTCATTACTTATGACAAGCTTTGAATCATAGAATGTGTCATTTGCAACTTCAAGAAAAGTATTTACCCTCTGAATTTTTAGAGTTCTTTCTCTTTCAAGCATCTCCATTAGAGTTTTTACTTCCAGAGTAAGATTATTTTTTATCGATTCATTTACATAACTTTTAGTTTCGTTTATCGCAAAATATGTGATCCCGAAAATAGCTATCACTATAGCTATAAATATCGGGAAAAAGAAACGCAGTTTCAGTGGATAGTTAAGTAATCTTTTCTTAAAGTATATCTTCATCCTTGTTACCTTATTTAGTCATATTCGGAAAGGATCTTTTCAACTTGGTCAGCATTTACACTTCCGTATATTTTATCCCCGACCATAACAACTGGAGCTAAGCCACAAGCACCAACACATCTTAGAGAACTCATTGAGAATTTACCATCAGATGTTGTCTGCCCATTCTTAATATTAAGCTTTTCTTCAAAAGCTTCCAAGACTTTCTCTGCTCCTTTTACATAACAGGCAGTTCCGGTACATATAGATATCGGATATTTACCCTTAGGTTCCATTGTAAAGTATGAGTAAAATGTTACTACTCCGTAAATTCTGGAAGAAGGAATTTTTATAATATTTGCTATCGTTTCCTGTACTTTTTGCGGAAGAAATCCAAATTCTCCCTGTGCTTTGTGTAAAATACTGATCAGTTCGTTTGGATCATTATTGAACTCTCTGCAGATCTCAGTCAATTTTTCTCTGAAATTATGTTCACCACAACTCATTATCCCCTCCTATTCTACAACAATTGCGTTAAATTTACATTTACTAACACACGCTCCACACTTGATACAAGCTTCAGGATCAATCACGTGCTTTTCTTTTAATTCACCTGAAATAGCATCAGCTGGACATACTCTCTTACATTGCAAGCATCCAATACAATTTTCTTCTATTATCGAATATGTAAGTAAAGATCTACATTTTTTTGCTGCACATTTTTTATTCACAACATGATCGTAATACTCGTCATAAAAATTTGACAAAGTTGATAATACTGGATTTGGTGAAGTCTGTCCAAGTCCACATAAAGACGTTGCTTTAACTACTTCAGAAATGTTTTTCAATTTATCAAGATCTTCAAGAGTTCCTTCTCCGTGAGTAATCTTCTTCAGGATTTCATGAAGTACGTAATTCCCTTCTCTGCAGGGAACACATTTTCCACATGATTCTTCTACTGTGAAACCTAAATAAAACTCTGCTATAGCTACCATGCAATCATCTTCATCCATGACTATCATTCCACCTGAACCCATCATAGAACCACAGGCTTTAAGACTTTCATAATCTATGCGTGTATCAAGATGCTTTTCCGTAAGACATCCACCTGATGGACCACCTGTCTGAGCAGCTTTGAATTTTTTCCCATTGACAATTCCACCACCGATATCAAAGATAAGCTCTCTAAGAGTTGTACCCATAGGAACTTCCACAAGACCAACATTTTTAACTTTTCCTGCTAAAGCAAATACTTTTGTTCCTTTTGAACCTTCAGTTCCGATACTACTAAACCAAGATGCCCCTTTGTTTATTATTTTAGGAATATTAGCAAAAGTTTCAACATTATTTACATTAGAAGGTTTACCCTTGTAGCCACATTCAACAGGATAAGGAGGCTTGTTAACAGGATTCCCTCTTTTTCCTTCCATAGATGCTATCAATGCAGTTTCCTCTCCACAAACAAAAGCGCCTGCACCATATTTAAGACCTATCTCAAAATCAAAACCACTATTCAATATATTTTTGCCTAATAATCCAACTTCTTTTGCTTGTCCAATAGCAATTAATAATCTTTTAATAGCCAATGGATATTCTGCTCTAATATACACATAACCTTCAGTTGCACCTGTTGCATAACCACAGATGGTCATTGCTTCGATCACTGAATGAGGATCTCCCTCTAATATAGACCTGTCCATGAATGCTCCAGGATCTCCTTCATCAGCATTACAGATAACATACTTTTGATCGGCATCAAACTTTGAAGCTATTTCCCATTTTTTCCCTGTAGGAAAACCACCACCACCCCTACCTCTAAGACCTGAACTCTTTATTATATCAATAACATCACCGGGCATTTTTTCACTTAAGCAAGAACCCAGAGCTTTGTAACCATCAACTGCTATATAATCCTTTATTCTCTCAGGATCTATCTTACCGCAATTTTTTAGAGCTATTTTAATTTGTTTGTTTTTCATTTGATTTACCACTATTCAATTATTAGATTAATTTATTACACCATCAACTTCTTTTCCTAACTTGATATAATCTTTTATAATAATTTCTACTCTTTTTTGATCTACTTTACCGAAGATTACCGGTTCTTTGCCTGGAACTGTAATTTCAACAGTAGGTTCAGAATGACACAACCCCATGCAACCGGTTTTAATTATCTTTGATCCAATAGCTTCTAATTTCATTTGTTCCTGAAAATATTCCATCACTTGTTCAGAACCGGTAGCAATACTACAAGTTGACATTGCTACCTTTACTATTACATTCTTAGATTCACTGACTGCTTTCTCATTTTCAAGATAAGTTCTTAAAGCGTTCAGCTTATCGATAGATTCAATTTTTTTCATTCTTTTCACCGTATTGTTATTTTTGTAACATTTGCTATTTTATACAGCACATTATTGAAATCTTGAATTATTTATTTACTACCTTTCTTATATATTATCTTTGTCCCAGTTTATCAGCTAGTAAGATTGCATCGTAAACCATAGCAGGTGTTATCTCATATGGAAAATTATGGATAGTCTCACCCTCAGCACAAGATGCTTCAGCAACTATTCTCATTTTCTCCTCAAGATTTCCTTTTACACCCATTTCAACTAATGTTGTTGGTAATCCGATCAATTGGCAAAAATCAATTACTTTCTGGATCTCTTCAGATGGTGCATTTTCTAGAACCAGTTGAGCTATAGTTCCATAAGCTACTTTTTCACCGTGATACAAATGATGACAATCTTCGATCGCAGTAAATCCGTTATGAATTGCATGAGCTGCCGCAATACCTGTACTTTCAAATCCAATACCACTTAGATATGTATTTGCTTCCACAACCTCTTCAAATGCTTCACTTGCAATGTTTGCATCTGAGGAAAGCTTTGCAGCATACCCTCTTTCAAAAAGAGTATTTTTACAAAGAGTTGCCAAAGCCATTGCTGACATTGTTGGTTGCCCGCCTGCCATTGCTACCGCTTTAGCGGCGTAACAAACTCTAGCTTCATAATATGTAGCTAGTGCATCACCCATTCCAGAAACTAAAAGTCTTGTTGGTGCATTTGCAATAACTTCAGTATCCATTAATACTATTTCAGGATTCTTAGGAAGTAATAAATATTCATCAAAAACACCTGAGTCAGTATAAATTACCGAAAGAGCACTTGTAGGAGCATCAGTAGAAGCCAGCGTCGGAGCGATTATGACAGGTAATTTTGTATAATGAGCCACAGCTTTCGCAGTGTCTAAAGTCTTTCCGCCACCTACACCAACAATTACATCACTTCCGTTTTCTTTAACTATTTCGGAAATTCTGTTTATTTCATTTTTTGAACACTCTCCATTGAACAGTGCGAAAGATAATTCCACATCCTCATTAGAGTTGCCTTCTACAATGAGATCTTTAGTCAGGTTTGTTACAAACTCATCTGCTAGTATAAGAAATTTTTTACCGAAGACTTTTCCGTATTTTGTAAGTTCTTTTAACGCATCTTTCCCCTGAATGTATTTTGATGGTGCTATGATTATCTTCATTTTGATACTCCTTTTCTGCCTTTAAAATCTTTTAGTACTTTCTATTGTTATTTCTGTAACGCTATTATACTGCATACTTCTTTACGTTTTCAACAAGTTTATCAAGATCAATAGGTTTTTGCATTACTGCTTTTACTCCAAGATCTAACATATTGAAGTTCATTTGGCTAGCTTTTGCTATTGATGAGCTTAGAATCACAGGAGTTTTCAAACCTTTCTCTTTCATTTTGTTCATGAATTCAAATCCTGAGTCAGGAGTTTCCATCATCACATCAAGAACTACAATGTTAGGATTTTCGTTCTCAAGTTTAACCATTCCCTCTTTACCGCTTGTTGCTGTGATTACTGCGTAATCGTTTGCTTCCAAGTAAGCTTTGTAAGCTGTGATGAAGTCAACTCCATCATCGATGATTAACACTTTTTTCTTTCCCATGATATCCTCCCGGATTGGTTTTGTTGTTGTATTCTATTTTCTTCTGTTACAAATATAACGATAGAAAACATCTGTGTCAAGCATTTAATACAACATTCTTCAATTAATTGTATTTTTGTAGCTAAATGATTACAATTATATTTTCATTCAGTTGCAACAAGGGGATCTAATCCCCTTGTTCTGTTGTTCAGATGCAACTGAATTAATCTATTCATATTGTATTTTCTTTACAACATTCTTTATATTACATAATAATAAATAAGGATATTCAATGAAAACAAAATATACTTTAGCTATACATGGTGGTGCAGGAGCAATTCCTCCAACTATTCCTGAAGATCAGAAAAAACAATATTTAGAAGCTCTTGAGAAAATATTAAAGTATGGAAACAACCTTCTTAAGAAAGGTGAAACTGCATTAAGAACGGTAGAACTTGTAGTAAATAAGTTTGAAGACTGTCCGTTATTCAATTGTGGAAAAGGATCTGTATTTACTTACGATGGTGGGCATAGTATGGACGCATCTATAATGGATGGTCGAAACAGAGAATGTGGTGCAGTAACCGGAATTACCAGAATAAAGCATCCAATATCATTGGCTAATGATGTGATGATCAATAGTAAATATGTCTTCCTGAACGGAAAAGGTGCAGAAGAATTTGCCAAAGAACTTGGATATAAATTTAAGAATCAGAAATATTTTGATACTGAGAAAAGATATGAGCAGTGGAAACGGGTTCAGGGCTCTGATGAAACAGCTTTAGATCACAATTCTGAATTCGCTGCAGCGCCTAAGGGAACTGTCGGTGCTGTTGCTTTGGATATTCATGGAGATCTTGCAGCTACTACTTCCACAGGAGGTATGACAAATAAAAAATGGGACCGTATCGGTGATTCACCGATCATTGGAGCCGGAACTTTTGCCGATAATTCATCCTGTGCAATTTCTTCTACTGGAGAAGGTGAGGAATTCATAAAGAATGTTGTCGCTTTTGATGTTCATGCATTAATAATGTATAAAGGACTTTCACTTAAAGAAGCTTCTGAGCATGTTATAAATAAAGTATTAAAGAAAGGTATAGGTGGTTTGATTGCAGTAGATAAAGACGGAAATTATTCTTTACCGTACAATACTTTAGGTATGTATCGTGGAGTAGCAACATCAAAAGGAGTTTTCAAGGTCAATATCTGGGAGTAGAGATAAGTTAGAATTTTATTTATTGTCATCCTCGGGCTGGAATCCAGAACCGGGGAACCACTCTGGATTACCGGATCAAGTCCGATAATGACAGTTGTTGACCACTGATCACTGCCCACTGTTTAGCTTACTAAATAACTTATACAGTCCAGCAACTCCATGCTCCTTTGCATACCCGGCAACATAACGATATCCCTCTCCATAAACAGGATCCGGATTATTCCTCATTCTTGAATTCATATGAGAATTACCGTATTGATTATTCGCCTGAGTAGCTACAAATTCAGCCCATCCTTCAGATATCTTTAGATCAGTAATATTCGGATAATTAGACTGCATCCAGTCATGAGCAAGTTCATGGGCCGCAACTTCAATAAATTTATCTTTAGTCAAAGAAAATAACATCAATATTGAATAATTATTTATAACTTCAGTCTTAGTTTCACGCCCAAATTCGAATCCGAAGATGCTCTTTGTTTTTATGTAAGTCTTTGTCCTTTCCTCGTGAACAAACAGACCTTGCTCCATGCTTTCATCGGAATATTTCAATTCTGACTCTGTATTTAATTCTTGAAGATTTACAAGTTTGAATTTTATATCGTGGTCAGTAATCATATCCAATTTTTCTTTCATCTTAATTCGAACTTCATCAAAGATAACTCGTGATTCTGCGGGAGTATTAATAGCAATTTTATCACAGTTTGAGCAGATAAATCGCCCATCAGAGAGTTCTTTGCAATTGTCAGGATGACCACAGAGAAAACATTTTGGTTTTTCCATACAATCTTTGCAAAAGAATGCACCATCCTTGTTTCCAATATGATAACCATTTTGAACTCTTTTGCCACAAAGCTCACACTTGCCCCAGGTTGTCATCAGACATTTTTCACTGCAATATTTCTTACCATTCGACCTAAAACCATTCTTCACAGGTTCACTACACACATCACATTTAGGCAATGACTTATCGAAGCAATCCTGATCGCAATAATTCTTCCCATTGGAAGTTACGTATCTGGTACCTGCTTTTATCAGATTTCCACATTGATCACAAAATATTTTTTCGGCTGAGAAAACCTTTGTTAACGAAAATATTAAAATTGTGAAAATTATAATCCTGTATATGTAACTTCTAGCTGTCATGAATTAAAATTATGAATTTATTTCAATTGATACAATATAAATAATCATAATTGTCCATTGTCCATTGTAAATTATTCCTTATATTACATCGTAATAAAAGGAATTAACTATGCACAACCAGATCATTATAAATCAAATTACGATTTTAGGCATTCTAGCATTGATAGGTTATATCACTGCAAAATTAAAATTCTTCCCTGATGGTTTTTCTTTAGGTTTAAATAAGCTTGTCATAAAAGTTACTCTGCCATTGATGATCTTCACTTCCCTTTCAAAGTTTGACTTTTCTATAGAAATTCTCAAAAGTTCTTTTTTCGTAATGATTTTCGCATATACATCAATGTTCCTTTTACTCTTATTTGGAACTATCTCAGCAAAATTAATGAAACTTGAATCGCATGCTTACACCATTCATAGAATCCATACAACTTTTGGAAATATTGCTTTTCTTGGATACCCATTACTTGATTCTCTTTTCCCTGGAGGAAAGGGTCTTTTATTTGCAGTTGTGTATCATATTGTGCTCAGTTCAATGCTTTGGACGGTCGGTGTTATGCTCTTCAATAAGAATAGGAAGATCAAACTTACTGAGAGTTTAAAACATCTTATCAATCCGAATACTATAGCATTCGCACTTGGAATAACAGCGTTTCTTATCAAACTTGAATTACCATATATACTTGATAAGACATTCAGTGGATTGGGTGGTACTACGATCTATCTTTCAATGATATATATCGGAATGATGCTTAGCAGAATAAGTATCAAAGGTACTTTCAAAGAATTACAGATATATGTTCTCAGTGTAAATAAAATGTTAATTGTACCTTTTATTTTGCTATTGATCATTAATTTTACAGAATCATTATTTGGATATGAGATGGATGTTATCGCAAAATCTGTCGTTGTTTTACAGACGGCAATGCCTTGTATGGCAATGATCGTAATTATCGCAACTGAGTTCGGATCGGATGATGAACTCGCAGCTAAAAATGTATTTTTAACAACGTTATTTAGTATCGTAACATTGCCAGTTGTTTACTGGTTTATAGGGTGGGTTTAAAAGTGGTCAGTGGTCAGTGGTCAGTGGTCAGTGGTCAGTGGTCAGTGGTCAGTGGTCAGTGGTCAGTTCGCTCGTTGGATTCATTCCGTCATCCTGAATTTATTTCAGGATCTTATTTTACTTCCTAAATCCTTGTAAATTGATTATTCAATATTCAATTTACAATCTATTATGCATGAATTAGGCTTTTTATTTCCTTAAAATCTAAAAAATAGCTAAAAATGTATTTTTAACAACGTTATTCAGTGTCGTAACACTTCCGATCGTTTACTGGTTTATTGGGTGGGTTTAGAAAGTGGACAGTGGTCAGTGATTAGTTCGCTCGTTGGAATCATTCCGTCATCCTGAATTTATTTCAGGATCTTCTTTTCTTAGTATTCCATTCATACTTATACTTAATAGGGTCGAATTCGCCCCCTTTAAAATCTGGATTATTTAATTTATCCCATAAACCTAAAAAATAATATTATTTTCATAGAATTTGTGCCACAGCTTGTGGCACTATTGGTTTATTGGGTGGATTTAGGGAAAAAATTAAGCAATAACACTTTCTAATATCTCAAACTTCTGCTCTAATATTTTAATTGCTTCTTTTGGGTTTATCTCACTTTTCTTAAAACCATAAATATCTTTATTACATTGCATACAATAAGAACGAACCATCTCATTTTCAGCTTTACATTCACAAATCCATATTTCTTTTTCTTTAGAAGACATCAATTTCTTCTTTGATGAAATTTCTCCCCTCATTACAAATTTGGTGTTTAAAATATCTATAATTTCTTTAATTAAGGCTATATCCTGTTTTTTGTAAACATCTTTTTCAGCTCCAGATAACTGCACTGCACTCTTTTGAATAAGGAATTCATCATTGTTTGATAATTCGATTATACTTTTATAATCCGTAAGCCCAACTTTAATTATTATATCTTCGATTGCTGATCTTAATTTTTGATTAAGTTCTTTTTTTAAGTATTCATACAAAAACTTAGATGCAAATTCATTATCAAGAACATTGAAATATTCAACAATATTGTTTTTTAAAGTTTTTAACAGTTCAGAACCATAATTTTCGTCATTAATCCCATTATTATATAATGTGAGAAGATAATTACTAAAATCCGAGAATCTATTCTTCTTAATAAATTCCCAAAATTCACTATCTCTTTTCATTTTTTTGTTTTCTATCAACTCAAGATATTCTTGTTTCTTCTTTAAAATATTGAAATATTCTAAACCTATTGTACTTGTAACTACTTCCTTGCTGTAATCGATTCCTTTTGTTTCAAAATCAGCTTTAGCTGCAGTACCTAATGCAGTTACCATCATCATAGATTTTCCTTGTGCAGATACTTCATCGTTATCAATTTTTAAGCCTAAAACACAATTTGCACCAATTGAATAAGCTTTTTTCCTTAAAAGAGTTAATACTTCGTCATTGATACTTGATAATGTATTTTCATATGTTTTAGATTTCCCACCAAAGATATCTGTAAAACTTGACATCATATCTTTAAACATATTCATACCAACTACAACATGAGCCGTTATTGGTTCCTTGTATTCAACAATTTTAACACCATCAAATCCTGATGTAGTTGTAATTTTAACATCCTTTACTTTCATAATATTACCTGATTTTATTTATATTTAGCTCACTGAGAACAATTTAGGATATTTATATCATTAAATTCTTTAACATTACTGGTTATCTATTGGATTATTACTTAGGTATTGAAATTGTTAGTTTAAACTTATGTAATTATATTTTCTTTCTCCACAATTTTACGTATTTCTTCGAATTTAGCAGATATATTACCTTTGGGAAACCTTATTTGCCCTAATCCATTGATATTACTAAATTCTTCACAACCTTCTTCAATTAAAATAAATGCTTTCTCAAAACCCAATTTGCCTTGAAATAAACCTACTTCATGAATTACATTCATTCTGGCTTGTTGCTTTCCATCTGATCTTTCATCTTCTGCAGTTAAAACTAAAAAAGCAATAGTAGCTTCATTTAGCATTTGTTTTAATCTATCAACTGTTGTAACTCCAGCAACAGGTACTCGATTAAATTCGTCCCAAGATAATTTCAATCGATCTTTAACAAAATCTTTTAATTCTCTCCACAAAGCAGATCCACCATGTCCAATGAATATTTTATTATTTAAAATATTTTCTTTTTCTGTAAATTGAGGCAAAGCTTCATCTTTACTTTCTTCCCAATACTCTTTTATTTCATCTATAAACGAATTTAGAATAGTTTTTGCAGTGTCTAATCCTCTCCTATATGCATCCTCGAATGCAGAATCAGGAGTTCCTGAACTAAAAGCAGATAATGAATACCTAATATCTCCAAAATCTTTAATGTGTCTACTATTTTTATCGAATATTCTTTCAATTGCAATTTCTGTATCTCTTTTCCATTTTTTAAATTCTTGTCCGTGACTTTCTTGTTTTTTTAAATTTTCTATTGGCTCAATAAGTGATTCTAGCTTTATTATTGCTTTTTGTTTTTTCATATATTACTTCCTGTTTTTTGCTTATCAACTAACCATAATATATATTATTATTTAAATCTTGCAACGATAAAATTATATTTTTGATAATTATCTTCTTTTAAATCTTTTGACTTACCCGCACTTAACGGAATTTTGGTTACCTGACGAGAGTGTTTATTCACTGTTGTGTAAAATCTACTTCTATTAACGGTGGGATCAGATTTTAAAGAGAATAATACCGGTAGTCCCAAAATTAGTGTTCGTGCTGTATTTTCTTTGTAACTTTCTTTTTGTACAAGCAAAAGAAAGTTAGAATATTTTGCCAGACAACTTAAATCCTGCCCAGTAATACGGATAATCATTAAAATACTTTATTACATCTCTCTTCGCATTACTCAAAGCCTCTATCCTGCTTGAACCACCTCCAAGATACCTAAAATACCTCTTCATCAGAACTGCAGCACCCAGATCATCCGTCTTCCACCTGCTCGATACAATACTCCTTGCTCCGGAGATCTCAAACGCACCAGCAAGATCAAAATAACCAGAATGATCAAGTCCCATTTTACCACCACTGTCGCAACCGGATAGAATAACATCCTTGTCCTTATAAGACTTTGAAAGGATCTCATTCCAGGAATATTTACCGTCATTCTTACTATCCGCAGAAAGCTGTATATAACTGCTTAATCCTGAAACATTCGCAGAATCTTTATTGAGTATATAAGTATGATCTGGAAAGTGGTAGAGTGAATAATCTTCTTTAAAACTACTGGTCAAATTAACTTCTGTGGCATTCTTTTGTGTAAGAGAACTTGAACCTTTACTCACCCATTGAAGAGATTCATACTCTCTGTCTGCAAAGACCAATTCACTTGCTGATGAAAATGGATTCACAAATGACATGCTTTTAGCAAATTGGAAATCTTCAACTTTAATCGGAGATATCGTACTTATCTCTGAAATATCAAACTTCTCAATAAGATGTTGCTTGCCATCATACAATAGGTCAAACGGAAAATTCTTCAAAGAACCCGATGAATAAATAAATAAATTCTTCTTCCCGTAGGTCATATTCAAAATAGTCTCTCCGAACATATCATCATATGCCAACTTTGCCTGCTCTTTAAGATCTGATCTATTCTCAATCCTGTCTAAGATATTCTCCGAATAAGTATCTTTGAGCTTACTCTGTTGAACTGTAGAAATTTTATTTGTGATCACAATTACGTTCAAGTCTTCATCGAATGGGGAATAAACTAAAATTACATCTTCATCTCCCAATCCTTTCTGAAGCTGACTAAGATTGTAAATGTTCTTTTCATATATCGTATTTTCGATCAGTTTCGAATATTTTTCTTTTTCCTTTGAGATCGATCTTCCCACTTCAGAATAAGGTTTGTCCTGTAACCTTAAGGATATTTTATCTGAATAAAGCTTTCTGACATTTTCTTTTATCTTCTGGATATTGCCGAGATCGTCAAGTTTGAAATAATTGATATCATTTTGTGCTGAGATATGATCCTTAGATTGGATCATGGCTAAAACAGAACTCATATCCCCTCTTTTGAACAGATCCGCTATCGAAATGTCATATATTCTCTCCACGATCATCATAGTTGAAACATTCAGAGGACTTTCAGACCTGAATAAAATATCATCTTCTATCTTGGAAATGACTTTATTTAACCTATCAGGATCAAGAGATCCATTTTTGTATTTTAATTCAGCAATGTTCTTCTCTGATTTATAGTAGATCTCACTGATGTCATAAAGCTCTGATAATTTTGAGCATTTATCTAAATAATTGTAACTGTTTTTAGAATCCTGTTTATCAAAATATATCATTCCAATCTGATACAAAGATCTTGCTTCGAATAATTTGTCCAGACCATCCTGAGATAATTTCAATGAACTCTCAAATTTCTTTAAAGCCTCATCATATTTCAGTTTATGTTCGGAAAGAATAATACCTTTGTAAAATTCAGAGGATATTAATGCACTCTTATTCTTTGTCTCTGTTGCAAGCTTTGAACTTAACGTCAGATTAATCTCTGCTTTATCAATTTCATTGGCAAGAATGAGTATCTTGGCAAGATTCACTCTTGCAATGCTTTCCTCAAATTTATTCTTAGACTCAATTGACTTTTCCAGAGAATTATAAGAATACGTTAAAGCTGCAGGTATATTTCCAAGTTTGACTTCAATGAGACTTCTTGTATTGTTTACTTTCATTTTAGAAGCATTGTCACGTTCACTTGTCAGTTTGTCCGCATTAGAGAGCATCTTCAGTGCAAGTGATAATTTATCTGATTTGTAGTATAGATCTCCCAAATTCTGATATACTGAAGCTTTAGAAGCATTCTTTTCTGTCATTGATAATGCTTTCTTGTAGAACTCTTCTGCATTGCTATAAAATGATTTTCTAAAATAGCACAGACCTACTGATTCATACAAGCTTGCCATTGATGCTTTAGGTATATTTTTAAATATATCTGAATTATCTTCAACGATACCATATATATTCATAGCAGAATCAATCTTTCCAGCTTTGTAATAATTTACCAATATCGATTTTAGAGAGTTGAACAGAACTTCAGAGCTTTTCACATTCAAACTACTGCTCAATGAATCCAGTTCTCCTGATGTGATCAATCTACCCGTCTCAAGATATTTCGTTTTAAAACTTATACTCTTATCAAAATCTCCCTTTCTTGCATAGATCGATGAAAGCATATTGAAACTTCTCAATTTCTGCTTAATATCTTTACGTGAGATATAGTCAAGGATCTTATCCTGATACGATGCACTACTATCATATACTCCTGACCTAGAATTATCTTTTGAGATATTATCGTATATAGCAGACCTAAAATAATCTTTAGAAATATTATCGTAAGCATTCACTATCTGCTTTTCAATATTATTCTTCTCAGCAAAAACTAGAAGCTCTTTTCCATATTTTATAGCATTCTTATAATCTTTTGACTTGGAATAGGATGAAATGATCGTTGAAAGAATATTTAATTCTTGTTTCTTATCTTTAACTTTTCTGGCCATCAACAGAGCTTGTGCAAAATATGAGGAAGCCTTTTCATAGACTGTACTCTTATAATTCCTGATACCACTTGCAACTAAGCTTTGAAGATTGTCACTAGCAAAGTTTTTCTGCTGTCTCTCATTCATCCCGATAGAACCGAATATCTCAAGATCTCCACAGCTGTTTATTTCTTTGCACTGTGAAAGTACTTCATCGATATTTTCTGTGTTTAGATTCTTAAATGAACCGATCGCAAGACTGTCTATTTCATTTCCCGATACTTTAGCCATAGGAAGTATGATCGATTGAACTCCTGAATAAATAAGAGAGTTAACAAGCATAAAGTAATCAGCTGGTTCAGGTAATCTATCGAATCCTTTTAATAAGACTCCATAAGCTGGGATCTTATATTTTAAGAATTCACTTACTTTTAAATTTTCTTCTCCGATATTGAAATGATTTTCAAGGGAATTATTACTTCCTGTATCCAAATACTCATCTAAATAAATAAAACCACCATTGTTGAAAAGGCTCTTTACTTCAGAACTACCTGTCAATTTTGATAGCTTTTTAAGTTCTGAATAGTTGATGTTTTTATTTTCTTCTATCATCTCAAGTGATGATATAGTCGGCAATTTTGAGAAATATGGCTCCATGTCTTCATTGATTTTATTAACTGAAGAAATGAAAGGCAGCATTATCGTATTATCAAAATCAGGGACAATATAAACGTGGTTCTTGTCACTTATCTCTTTCTCAAAAGGTTTGATATAATGATCATAAATCTTTTTATATAATTCTTTGTTAGAGTTTCCATTGAAATAATCATCAAGAGAACTGAGCAGTTCATTATCCTTTTTAACTATTTTGCAACTGGTAGAATAATCATCTCTTAGAAAAATACAGGTTTGATCTTCAAATGAATAGAAAGATATTATAACATTTTCTTCGTCTAGAATTTCGTCAATATCATCAAAAGAAATATCATCTATAGATACAAATTGCAGAAGTCTGTTGTCGTTATCTTTCTTTATCTGAGCATGGATATCTTCCAACTCTCTAGTATATCTGACAGCTTTCTTTTCATAATCCTCTATCTTTTCAGAGTATTTCTCAGGATCTTTATTTTTCAGTCTGTCAATTTCAGAATTATATCTGATGATCTCGGTAGTATTGTATCTGATTCTGTTAATATGTATCTTATGAAGCTGTTCTTTGTAGCTCAAATAACGGCTTGAGTAATAATCCAGCATCATTTTCTTCTTGTATCTCTCTGAGTAATTCAATGCCTTTGATAACTGTTTCTTGGATATGTAATATTTGATGATCCTATCATACAAAGGTCTAATATCTTCTTGCCAACTTGATATCATTTCATAGTCTTCGGTTGATGGAAGATATTCCGACAACGTGCTTTCAGCCTTCAAATAATGATCTATCGAATTTTCATCAGAAATGTCTCCTGATTTCATGTAATATCTCCAGAGAATAAGTCTATCACCTGATTCAGTTGCAAGCTTAATGCCTTCATTTAAATACTTCTCTGCTGATTCTTTGTCTGAGGTTTCTATATGTATCAAAACTTTATTATACAGGATCGAAGATAGTAATTTCTTCTCATTTTGACGGAGTTTCTTTTTATCTCTGAGCAGATTAATTGCATTTGAGAAATATTCTTCACTGTTTAGCAAATATGTAAGGCTTTTGTATTGATCGGTTGGTGAAACAGAACTATTTAAATGCCTGTAGATACGGTATGCTAGTACACCTTTAATATTCGAATTAACAGCCTTTGGATATGCTTCGATAATTCCTTTCGGAAATAAATTCATTGAAGTATCTGATATCGCTAAATTGTACTTAATGATTAGTTTTGAATCGAAATCATCGATCCTTGCTAAAGATTTTAAGATGTTATTTTTATTGATCAATATTACATTGTAAAGTTCGAGGTCTATGCAGATCTCATTTGACTTTTTAAAATGAGAAATACTTTTGCTATAATCACCTTTGTAATAGTATAGCATCCCAAGTCTGTTTTGAACAAGGCTCACTGCAAGTCTGTTCTTCTTTCCTTCGAAGTATAATAGTTTCTTATTCAAGAATTCTTCCACAGTAGAGAAATCTTTAAGTTTGAAATAATTCGATGCTTGAAGTGAATACAAAAAAGCTATCTCTGAATCACTATTGAATCCCTCTGGATACATGGAACCCAAACTAATATTAAGCTGCCATATGGGTATGTCTAACCCCAACAAAGTCAGAATGATGTAATTACCTTCACTCTTAGAACTTAAACCATCTTTGCCATATTCTGCCAGTAGATCGTGAAGTATCACCGCACTCTGATCATATTCATCATCTATGAACTGCGCAAAAGCACTATTCCTCTGAAGTAACCTGACAATATCATTCTTTCCTTCACTCTTAAGCTTCACTACGATATCTTTATATTTGTCGGATGCATCAGAACCACCTATAAAATCACCTTCTTTATCCTTCATGGATAAATACAACAATGCGTTTCTCATTGATACTCTGATTTCACCCTCTCTATCATTCAATGACCTGTAAAATTCAATAGCTTTATCATAGTATTCTTCAGCTTCATCATTTCCAAGAGTGAAATGACAGTGTCCTATTTTTTCGTAGATAATTGCTTTCTGCTTTGATGAAGAGAATTTGAAATCATTATCCAGTAAAATCTGATATTTTTCCAGTGCGTTCTTCCTACCAAATTCTCCAAGATTATAATAGTTATTCGCAAGGTTTAAAGTCAATTTTAGGTAAATATCACGATCAAATTCGATATCACTTATTGCCAATCCCTTATTTAAGGTATTTATAGTCTTATCAAGATAATCTACATCATCAACCTCGATCAGATTGATCGTAGAAAGTAAGAATTTCACAGGTCCGACTATGTAATTTACACCCTTTAGTAAAATATTCTGCTTTTTGATATCTTCTTCCTGAATATTCCTCAGATGGAATAATGCTTCATAGTTATAACTTAATGTCAAGTATGCAAATTTATTATTAGACTCTAATTCTAATGATCGTTCGATGAGATTGATCGAAAGATTTATCAAAGAACTTAGGTATTCATTGGAGTTAATTGATTTTAATGAATAAGCGTATCCAAGAGCATAGTTCATATAACTATTATTGACATTTTTTTCGTATTCAGCTGTAAAGAACTTTATTATTTCATCAATTTTGCCAAGTGAATGATATGAATTTACCATACCTCTAAGCGTTACATAATTCTCATTATCTAGGTCAAATGCTTTGTAATAGACCATTAAAGCATTTTCATCTTTCCCTTCAATGAGATATTCATCTGCCTGCTTCAGGTAAAGTTGAGAAAGATCTTCAACAGCATTTATGGTATAATAATCGTAATTTATCCCGGAGTAATTATCGATAATATATTTGTAAACACCTTCCGCTTCAGTGTCCATTTCCTTGTCCGCATAAAGTCTAGCCAGTTTAAGATCCGCACTGGCAGAGAATTTCTTTTTTAGAATATTTTCAGGATCATCAACGTAGGATTGCTTAACAAGATTATAATATTCAAGCTTCAATTCTATATTTTCAAGCATGTCTCCCAGGATCAAGTTACCATAAGATCTGATCTCACTTGGAAGTTCTTTATTCGATAGAACACTTTGGATTCTCTTCGATCTATCGTCAAGATCCACATCTGAGGCAAAATATTCTCTGATATATTTTTCTTTTAGATCATTTGAATTGGTATTTCCAATAGCTTTTTCGAGCAAATATCCCGCAGTTTTTGAATTACCTGAAACTAAAGCTGTTTTTGACTGCCAATAAAATGATTCGGAGTTCCCTTCACCCCTTGCTGAGATGAAATAGTTATTTGCAATAGTATACTGACCAAGATCGTAGTATATCTTACCGATATTTAAATATATACTCTGAACGAGTTCTTCATCATCATTACTTGCAATCATATTTTCAAGTGCTTCAATATGCTCTTCGAGTTCGAATCCATAGCTCTTAGTCGAAATACCTCTCCTTTTCAGTTCAGTAACCATTTTATAAAATTTAGCTTTCTCTGATACTTTCAGGTTATCTCTGTACCTTGACTGTATTAATCTATAAATCGACTCTGCTTTATCAAATTGTTTCTGTATCTCATAGATCTCGGCCATTTTATAGTAAACTTCCAACAACTTATCTTTATCAGCTGAAAAAAGTGAGAGAATTCTGTTATAACTTAGTAAGGATTTATCTAAAAGTTCATTCTCCTCTTTCAAGTGGGATGTTCCTACCTCGTTCAATACTTTCTTTGCCATAAATTTCTGGAATAAGAAATCTGCGACCGACCTTTGAGATTCATAATTTGATTCTCTCGGGATAACACCATCAATACTGGATGCCCATATATCATCATTCCCATTCCTGTCTGATATGTAATATATATTTCCCTTGCTTGAAATCTTCGGTGCTTTGGATGAATAAGTCTCAGGTGTAAGTTGATACTGAATTACAGAATTATTTACAAAAATCACTTTGTAAAGAACTGAATTATCATTGATATCCATTATCCCATTATTATCAGTATCTGACTTGATCGCTGAGTACACCACCGTATTCCCATCCGGTGAAACATCTACACCATTTACTATCATTTCTCCAAATGCTATCTGCTCATTATCTGAGAACTTTCCATCTGCAAATTTTGCTTTAAATAGTGAGTTATAGCCTGTTGCATCTTCATTGGAAATAAACACAGCTTGTTTTCCATCTGCAGAAAAAACAATTTTGCTTCCTTGTGCGCCTTTTAGAAGTTCAACCTTCTTTTCTTTAAT
>JAQIDB010000190.1 GCA_027858225.1 Candidatus Delongbacteria bacterium | reverse complement strand
AAGGTTTTCTTTTATCTTTGTCATGAGGGCAGACTCCTTTGTTATTTAACATTTTTTGGTTATTATGCTAATATAACATTAGTTTGTCCTCAGACACAATTTAATATACACTACCAAATTATTTGCTGATTCTCACCGATATCAGGAATAGCATCCACAGCTACGGAATATTCATCTGAGAAGAAACCATCTGAATTGAACGGAGAAGTAAATAAACCGGCTAATACTATTAATATCAGTAAGGAAAAAGTGATTATTTTATTTTTTAAGAAAAAGAATATTATTTTATTAAACATTATTAACCTCAATTTTGATCGCTTTAATACAAAGAGAAAATCTTCACTTTGAATAAAATGCAACAATAGAAAAACTGCTTATTTAGTAAACAGTTCTTTAGAGATATTTAATGACTAACATCTAAATATTTGAAGGTATGACATGCTTGTTTGCCCCACAATCAACGGAGGTGGTCTGATCAAAAAGTTTGATCTGGCAGTATTTTTGCTTATAAATTGATTGTTGAAGTTTACGAAAGCTAGTTCTGTAATGATTGTAATAGTGTTTATTTCAACAGGTACAGTATATTCGTAATCATCATTAATCTTAACAGTTATATTTTGTTCAGAACAACAGTCGCATTCTGTTTGACAACAGGAATCAGCTTCACCATTCAATGCGAATGAATAATATTTATCTCCACTAAAATGAGTTTCCAGGCTAAATCCAGTTGAAGTAAGCAAAAAAAGTAATATCAGAAAAGTTTTCATTAAAATATTTGAAGGCATATGTGCTTTAGTTCTTACCATATCGACTATAATCTATAACGACATAGTATTTGGAACTATGATATTTAGCAGGAATGTAGGTAGGGTAAAGGATTATTGGATTATTCCGCCGCCTATGACATAATCACCATCGTAAAGAACTGCAGACTGACCGGGAGTAACTGCAAAAACATTTTCATCAAAAATCAATTTTAGAGAATTTTTTCCGGTTCTCTTAGCTATACATGATTGGCCGGGGGAGTTATAACGGATCTTAGCAATACATTTTACTTCATCTACAATTTCATCTTTCAACCAGTTAAGTTGCTTCACTTTAACAGTTCGAGTATCAAGACCTTTTCTCTCAGAGATGATCACTTTGTTATTTTCTTTGTCGATACTTGAAACGAACATTGGGGTTAAATATCCACCGCCAAGACCTTTTCTCTGTCCGATTGTATAGAATGGATAACCTTCATGTTTGTTTTTTTGTTTCTCTCCGGTATTTAGTAATATATCACCCGAACCTATAGTTTTAAATTCAGGGAAATTATCTAACAAAAAGCTTTTATAATCATCATTTAAGATGAAGCATATTTCCATACTTTCTTTTTTTCGAGAGATACTAAAACCAGCTTTATCACAGATATCTCTGACATCAGCTTTTATCATTCCATCCAATGGGAATAATATTTTCGGAAGAATATTCTTATCTATTCCATATAGAAAGTAAGATTGATCTTTCTTTGGATCTTTGCCACGTTTTAGAAAATATTCATTATTTTCGTTCTTAATCGTAGCGTAATGTCCCATTGACAAACGATCACAGCCAAGCTTTTCAGCTTCTTCAAAGAGTTTCTTCCACTTTATTGTGGAATTGCATAAAACGCAAGGATTTGGAGTTCTACCTGCCAGGTATTCATTCTTAAAGTTCTCGATGATAGTTTTTTTAAAGTAATCTCTAAAATCGAAAAACATGTGTTCGATATCTAATATTCTGCAAACTTCAACTGCATCAGAATACTTTTCTGGAGTGTCAGTTGGGGAGAGGAGCATCGTTCCACCAATGACTTCATATCCTTGTTCTTTTAGAAGGTAAGCAGATGCAGAACTATCAACTCCGCCACTCATTCCGATCAATACTTTCATTTTTTTTCCCGTCATTGCGAGGATCATCGATCCGTGGCAATCTTTATTTAATACGATTCCGGGAAGACATGAGAGCCTTCCCCTACGGAATAATTGTTAATTGTTCTCTGATTTACATCCAAGACATACTTCTTAATCTTTCGACAGATTTTATAACTGATTCTGCAGTAAATTCTATGTCTTCCATAGTATTAAATTTACCGATTGAGAATCTGATTGAGCTTTGAGCCATTTCTTCGCCAACACCTATCGCAAGTAAGGTCCTGGAAGGTTTGACACTTCCTGCGGAACATGCTGATCCTGTTGAAACACATACACCATCAAGATCCAATGCAAGAAGTAAAGATTCTCCTTCAACACCTTCGAAAGATATGTTTAATATTCCTTTGTAACCTTTATTTATATCTCCATTTACGACAATTTTATCAACTCCATTGGAGATCAATTCATATAGTTTCTTTTTAAGTTCTCCGATCCTTGGCATATCGCTGTTAATTGAATTTTGAGCGATCTCAGCAGCTTTACCAAACCCTATGATACCAGGAAGGTTTTCTGTACCATTTCTTAAACCTGATTCCTGATGTCCACCGAAAAGTAAAGGATATATTTCAACCTTACTTCTCAAATAAAGCATTCCAACTCCTTTAGGACCATAAATCTTATGTGCAGCAGCAGACAATATATCGATATTCATAGCTTTAACATCAATAGGTACTTTTGTATATGATTGAACTGCATCTGTGTGAAATATAATTCCTTTATCTCGGCAAAGCTTACCAATGCTTGCGATGTCGTTAATAGTTCCTATTTCGTTGTTTACATGCATAATTGAAACTAGCTTTGTATCACTTGTTACTGCATTTTCAATTTGCTCAGGAAGTATATAACCTTTGTTATCAGGTTGAAGATAAGTAACGCTGATAAGTTCAGGATATTTTTTCTCAAGCATTTTACATGTTTCAAATACTGCACTGTGTTCAAATTGTGAAATGATTATGTTAGCTTTTATATTCTTTCTTATATTCATTTCAATAACACCTCTGACAGCCCAATTATCAGCCTCAGTTCCACCCGAAGTAAAGAATATATTTTTAATTCCTGCGTTGATAACTTTTGCTACTTTTTCTCTGGCATCGTCTAAAGCATATTTAGCCTGTTGACCATATAGATGTATAGATGATGGATTACCGTATTTTTCCACCATATATTCCATCATTATTTTTGCCACTTCAGGATCGACCTGAGTAGTTGCGCTATTGTCGAGATAAATGTTCTTCATTTTATATACTTCCTTAATTATTTTTCGAACACAGGTACAAAGTTCGGATCATTCATATGTTTTAATTCAAATTCAGCTGAACTCGCAAATTGAGAATCCGGAAAGTCTAGCATCAAAATATTAAAATATTTTTCCGCTTCATCGTTGTTGCTCAAGTAAGTCTTGTTTATATATCCTTTCATAAATAAAACTTCATCCATATATAAGTTTTTGGGATAATCGTTTTCCAATCTATCATACCATTCAATACATTTTTCCCAGTTACTTTCGCTATAATACTTCTTTGCATAGGCATATACTTCTTCCATGTAAAGAAAATCATTATTTAATCCAATTTTCTTTGACGAACTACAGGAAGTAATAGTAATTAAGTTAATTGCTAGCAAAATTCCAATGATTAGTGTCAGAAGTATCTTTTTCATAGTAGAAATATACGAGATAATTTAGAAATTAGAAATTAGAATTTAGAGGGAACGAATAAATTCTAATGATTTTTAGAAATATTACAAAAATAACATATAAAGTATTTGACTAATTAAGGTTTTATACTTATTTTAAAAGTGAGGGTATCACTACTTAAAAAGTAAAATTTCAAATATAATCTTTATGGAGAATCTGTAATGAAAAATTTAACTATTATTTTATTTGTTGTGTTTGTATTCAGTTCATTCAGTCAAACATTCACTGAAATCGATGCAGGCTTACCTTCTGGCAATCTTGGTGCTGTTACTTGGGGTGACTACGATAATGACGGAGACTTGGATATACTGATTACAGGATTTTCATTTTCCAGAATTTACAATAACAATAACGGAGTATTCACTGATATAAATGCTGGATTGACACCGGTTTATGATGGTTCTGCTGAATGGTGGGATTATAACAATGACAGCCATTTAGATATATTGCTTACCGGTAACGGATTCGCTTTAATCTACCGAAATAATGGTAATGGAACATTCACGGATATCCAAGCTGGATTATTAGGATTTGAGTATAGCTCATCATCAATAGGAGATTATGATAATGATGGTGATCCAGATTTTATAATTATTGGTCATAACGAAGAAGGATCGATTTCAACGGTGTATTGTAACAACGGTGATGATACGTTTACTGATATTCAAGCTGATATCGTACCTATTTATTACTACGGATCATCTGACTGGGGTGATTTCGATAATGATGGGGATCTTGACCTTTTGATAACAGGAAGTTCCCCCTTAGGTACTATTTTAAAAATTTATCAGAATGATTCAGGGAGTTTTACCGACATAAATGCAAATATTACAGGGATCATGTATGGAGAAGCCAAGTGGGGAGACTATGACAGCGATGGTGATCCTGATATAATTATGTGCGGTAGAAATAGTAGTAAAAGTGATACGAAAACTGACTCTATGGTCGCTGAAATATACAGAAATGATAATGGTTCATTTACTGAAATAACCGCAAATATCACAGAAACAGAAGGAGGTTCAGTTAACTGGGGTGATTTCGATAATGATGGGAATCTTGATATTGTAGTTACGGGATCAACAATTTCAGAACTAGCGACGTCAACAATTTATATCAATAACGGAGATGATACTTTTACTCTTTCTAGTTCAGGATTGATTGGTGTTTACGAAAGTAATGCCGCTTGTGGAGATTATGATAATGACGGGGATCTTGATTTACTCATAACAGGGTACACTTCAAGTGATCTTAGTTCTTTTGTAACAAAACTATATAGAAATGATATCGAGAATTCTAACACTGCACCAAATACACCTGATGGGCTAACAGTAGTGAGTTCTGAATCAGGTGTTATTCTCTCATGGAATAAATCGACAGATAATGAAACATCTCAAAATGGTCTATCTTACAATATTTATTTGGGAACTTCCAGCCAGATGGGAGATGTTCTGGATCCAATGAGTCAAATCTCAACAGGACTGAGAAAAGTGGCTGAGATAGGAAATGCACAACAAAATAATTCAATCAGAATCGTGTTGCCTAATGGAGAATACTTCTGGAGTGTTCAAGCTATTGACAATACATTCAAAGCATCTAATTTCGCATCCGAGTCAAGTTTTTCTGTAGATTATTTGGCACCAGTATCTCCCACTTTAAGAAGTGCAACGGATATAGTAATTCGAAGATTCACTGCTAACTGGGATCTAGTGGAGGGGGCAACCGGATACATTCTTGATGTTGCAACTGATTCTAATTTTTCAAATCTAGTTACATCATACATTGATCTCGATATTTACAACGTATCTTCACATATTGTAACAATACCCGCTTCAAGTGACTCAACAGAATTCTTTTACCGTGTACAAGCCTATAATTCAAATGGCGAGAGTCCACACAGTGATGTTGTAGCAGTAAATACGATGCCTGAAGTTTTCAAGGAAGTGAGCATAGGTCTTCCTTTAGATATTTATGGAAAAGTTGCTTGGGGAGATTACAATAACGATGGTTTCATAGATATCTTTATGTCAGGCAGCATAAGCAAAGATTTTAATTCAAAATTATTCAAAAATAATGGTGATGGAACTTTTTCTGAGAATTCTTCTGTTTTTCCAGAAATGATGTCTACTTCTGTAGCATGGGAAGATTACGATAATGATGGTTTCATTGATCTTCTCTTCTGTGGTTACACATGGATTGATTACACTTCTACATATTATACAAAAATTTATAGGAACAAAAGAGACGGAACATTTGAAGATATAAATGCTGATCTTCCTATATGTAAGACTGCATCGTGGGGAGATTTTAACAATGATGGCTTTTCCGATATAATAATGACTGGAAACTATCAAACTGCAAAAATCTTAAAGAATAACGGTAATGGGATATTTACCAATATGAACTCTATATCAATTAAATTGTCCGAAGATTCATTCTCACTTGGTGATTACGACAATGACGGCGATACGGATATCCTGATTTCTGGTCAGAGCGGTTATGCAGCAGGTGGTTACGGTCTGATATCTTGGATATACCGAAATGATGGAGATTTTATCTTCACTAATATTGAAGCTGATATTGTCGGAAATGGAAGAGGATCTTCAGATTGGGGTGATTACGATAATGATGGAGATTTAGATATTCTAATATCAGGTGACACTGGTTCTACGCAAGGTGACGCTAGAATTTATAGAAATAACGGGAATGATACTTTTACTGATATTAATGCAGAACTACCCCATTCACTTTATGGTAGTCAATCAAAATGGATTGATTTTGATAACGATGGTCACTTGGATATATTTTTATCAGGGAAAGGAGTTAATGGTAGCGATATGTGCGGAGTCTTTATGAATAGAGGAAACAATACATTTATTGATGTTAATACTAATCTGGAGGTAATGTATGTAAATAACTCTTCTACTTTAGGTGATATTGACAACGATGGTGATATCGACATTATCCTCAGTGGACAACCAACCTATGATGGTCCAAACAAATCAGTTACATACAAAAATCTTTGTGAGAACCCTAATACAAAGCCTTTACCTCCTGCAAATCTTCTTGCTAATTTCTCAGATAATTCGATTGAACTTTCTTGGAATAAAGCTACAGACAACGAAACTCCTCAGAATTCTTTAAGCTATAATATTTACATAGGAACAGAGGAATATTCATCTGATACTTATTCTCCTCAAAGCGATATTATTTCAGGTAACAGGAAGGTAGTCAGCATAGGTAATGCTGGACTCAATACTACTTGGACAATACGAAATCTGCCTGCCGGTCAGTACTTTTGGGGTGTTCAGACAATCGACCAATCATTTGCGGGATCCGAATTTTCTGAAGAACAATCTTTTGCCGTAACCGGTATCGAAGACCAACTCTTACCTTATATTTCTGAGCTCGAACAAAACTACCCTAATCCATTCAATCCGAATACAACGATAAACTTCTCAGTTCCTCAGAACAACTCACAGATCAAACTGGTTGTTTATAATGTTAACGGACAGATAGTTAATACTTTATTTGATGGAATTAAAAATATTGGTAAATATAATGTTACTTTCGATGCTTCAGCTTTAAACAGTGGTGTTTATTATTATTCACTTGAAGTCAATGGAGTGAAGGAAGCTACGAAGAAGATGGTAATGATAAAGTAAAAAAAATAATTTTTTAAGTATACGTGTTCCGGAGGAACGTCATGAAAAAAGTAATAATGTTAATGTTTATTTTTCTTTCAACGAGTATTTTTGCTGCGGAATGGTATTCAAAGGCAGAAAGACCACAAAATTCAAGTAAAGATACTCTTTGGTATACTTATGCAATGGCTGGTACCGGTTGGCTTTTTAATCAGCCTTTAGAAAGAGCAACTTATTACAATGTTGATGATTTTGGGATCGAATATCCACTGTATCTTCATGCTGTTGCTGCTGCATTTGTCGATGATGGATATGAATATGTATTTAAAGTGTATGCAAAAGATGGTATTACAATACTGTGGGAATCAGAAACTTCAATATCAGAGGATTCAGGTATAAACACAGTATATCTTCCAACTCCCTTAATACTTGCTGATGATTTTTGGGTTTCAGTTACACCTCTAACAGGTGGTTATCCAAGACAATATGCGTATGGAGAGGATTATCCGACGAATAGTTACTTAAGTGATGGAACTGGAGGATGGATAAATCAGATCGAGAATGTCAATTTAGAAGATCAGTATATGGTAAATCATTATCATGTATTATTGTCCGAATATTTTGATGATCCACCTATACCTGATGTATTTCCTCCTTCTTTGAGGAGTATTTCAGGAACGGAATGTTTTATGGACAGAGATATGGATCTTTCTATAGTTGTTCAGGATATGAATCCAGTTATTTCTCCTATGCAGTCACAATATTCACTCGATGGTGGAAGCACCTGGACTGATTTTAATATGTCAGTTTCAAAGACGAATTATACATTTGCAGGTACACTTCCTACTCAGTTTGATGGAACTGCAGGACTTGTTAAATTCTATATGGAAGATTCTCTTGGAAATGCAACTTGGTCAGAAGATATCAATATTTTATGGTCAAAAAATACTCCAATGTTTGTCGAAGATTTTGAAAATGAAACTTTTCCGCCTGAGGGCTGGTCATTGAATACTACTGGTGCAGGATGGATCGAGGGTGATATCAGTACAGGTGCTTATGTACACGGTGGTAGATATGCCGCTACTCACATGGACGATTCAGGACCTCAGGATGACTGGCTGATCACACCAACAATCTCACTTCCTGCAACTAATTCAACAACATTTTCTTTTTGGCAGGCTGGGTATTACCTTCAGTATATGAATGGTATTCATGAGGTTGGAGTTTCAACTGATGGAGGAATTACCTTTACTCCTATCTGGGTTGAAGATGCGTCATATGTGACAGGTACTTATGAAGATGGAATATATTATTACAAGTATTTCTCATTGTCAGATTATGTAGGGCAGGATGTTAATATCGGATTTCATTATACAGGGAATTATGGTGATCAATTGTATATTGATGATATAGAAGTATTCTATGATTCTCAAGGACCAGTGATAGTAGATATAATCGGAAATACAGCTTTGGATCCAGTTATTGGAGCTTATGTAAATAATGATCTCGATATTACAATGACCGTGAACGACGATACTGGTATTCAGTCAATAGTGGGTCATTATTCTTATGACAGTGGTACAACTTGGACAGACCTTCCTTTCTCAGCATCAAAAGGTGAAGAAACATGGACCGCTGTGATCCCTGCTGAAAATGATCCTGTCACAGGTATGATCAATTTTGATCTGGTAGATCTGGGTGGTATTTCAAGTACTTCAAGTGATTTTGATTTCTTCTTTGTTGGAGACAGTATTCCTCCAGTTCCAATTTATGTTACAGGTACAGAAGTTTTTATAAATGATCCAATGGAGTTGACATTCTTATTTACAGATGAATCAGCTATTGATACTTGTAGAGCTTCTTATAGTAAAGATGGGTGGGTAACACAATATGACTTCGAAATGACACCTTCCAAAGTTCATGAATATACTTATACAGGTATTATCCCTGCTGAAACGGAAAGTGTTTTAGATGGAAAAGTTAAAATAAGAGTCGTAGATGCTGAAGGAAATTCAGCTACTACTGCTGATATTACAGTGCAGTGGAGAGATGGTCAAACTGGGTTTACGGAAGATTTTAATAACGTTTCTGAATGGACATTTACTGGAAATTGGGCAAACGTAGAAGAGGGTGAATACACTTCTCCAACTTTTGCGTTAACAGAAAGCCCAGGAGGAAATTATGCCGCAGATGAAAACTCAACAGCGACATTAGCAAATTCAATGGACTGGTCAACATGTGTTGGAGCAGACATATCATTTTGGTGTAAATATGATATTGAAGCAGGTTTTGATTACATGTATTTTGAAATTACACCAGACAATGGTATTTCATGGATTACTTTGAAAACTTGGGATGGTGAAGGTATCGATTGGCATGAAGAAAAAATTGAACTACATGCTTTTGTTGGATATTCACAAGTTAACATTAGATTCCGTTTTGAAAGTGATGGTGATTATGAAGCTGAAGGAATGTATATTGATGACATCATTTTAAATATCTATAATATCTATCCAAATCCCCCTTTACCTGTTTTTAATGACCCACCATTATTCTACGAAGGTGTGCTAGGTGATTATACAAACACAGTTGATGCTTTAGATATATCAGGGGTTGCAGCTGTAGAAGTATTATATTCTATTGATGGTGTTGATCAGGATAATATCTCAGCAACATATGTAAGTGGAGATACTTGGGAATTTACTATTCCTATGCAAGAACCTGGAGCAATGACATATTTTGATTTCTGGGCTATAGATAATGACGGGTTTGAAACAAGTTTTTATGGTTACAGATATTCTATGATATTTGGAATTCATCAAATTTATGATTCAGGAATAGTTTCATATTATAATACTACTGAAAATGGTGATGCAAAAGCTGTAAGGGTAACTGTACCGAACACTGATTCAACAATATTTGAAGCGGCACGACTAAAATCGGTATTAATTAGAAATTACGCAGATGTAAGTGGTCATATTTCAGATGATATGACTCTTCATGTTTGGCAGGATGATGGAACTGGAAAACCCGGTATTGAGGTTCTTACTCCAATAGAAATTACTCCTGAAGCAAACAATCTTGAAGACACAAGAGCCATGTCAGTCATCGATCTAAGATCAGAAAACCTGATAGTTTATGGAAACTTCTGGATTGGTTTTTCCTCGGATAATGGTATTGTTTATGCCACTGAGGAGAATGCTATCGGTGAAGGTGTTACTGAGTTTAGCAGATCTTATGATGGTATCAGTAATGGAGACGGTACATGGTCATGGTTGCAAAATACAGGTACAAATTATCATTTTAGAGCGGTCATAGAATACCCGATTATGGGAATTTATGATAATTATTCCCCAACTACAACTTCACTTGAGCAGAACTACCCGAATCCGTTCAATCCGAATACAACGATCAATTTCTCAGTACCTCAGAATAATTCACAAATCAAGCTGGTTGTATATAATGTAAAAGGTGAATTAATAAATACATTATTCGATGGAGTTAAGAATATCGGTCATCACTCAGTAAATTTCGATGCTTCTGATCTCAATAGTGGAGTTTATTATTATTCACTTGAGGTCAATGGAGTGAAGGAATCTACAAAGAAGATGGTGCTGATAAAGTAAAAAAAATGATTTTAAGTATAAATGTTCCGGAGGAACGTCATGAAAAAAGTAATAATGTTAATGTTTATTTTTCTTTCAACGAGTATTTTTGCAGCAGAATGGTATTCAAAGGCAGAAAGGCCACAAAATTCAAGTAAAGATACCCTGTGGTACACCTATGCTGTTTCTACAAGTGGTTGGATAATAAATCAACCTTTGGAGAGAGCAACTTACTACAAGATGGATAATTTTAATGTCGAATACCCTCTCTATATCCATGCTGTAAATGCAGGCTTTGTTGATGAAGGTTATGGTTATATTTACAAAATATATGCAAAGGATGGTGTTACAGTGTTGTGGGAATCTCCCACTTTAACATCAATAGATGGTATTAATGTTGAATATTTAGCTACTCCTCTTCTACTAGCAGATGATTTTTGGTTTTCAGTAACTCCGACAACTGGGGGATATCCAAGACAATTTGTAGAAGGGTGGGATAATCCAACTCATAGTTACGTAAGTGATGGTTCAGGTGGTTGGATAAATCAGATTGAAAACATTAATGATGAAGATCAGTACATGGAGAATTTTTACGATGTTTTATTATCTACATATTTCGACGATCCACCTGTAGATGTATTTCCTCCTTCTTTAAGAAGTATCACAGGAACTGAATGTTTTATGGACAGAGATATGGATCTTTCTATAGTTGTTCAGGATATGAATCCAGTCATTTCTCCTATGCAGTCGCAATATTCACTCGATGGTGGAAGTTCATGGAATGATTTTAATATGTCAGTTTCAAAGACGAATTATACATTTACAGGTACACTTCCTGCTCAGGTTGACGGAACTGCAGGGTTTGTAAAATTCTACATGGAAGATTCTCTTGGAAATGCAACTTGGTCTGATGATAAAGAAATTTCATGGTCAAAGGATCTACCGATGTTCGAAGAAGACTTTGAAAATGAAACTTTCCCTCCAGAAGGATGGTCTTTAAATACAACAGGAGCAGGATGGATAGAATCTGATTTGTATAGTGGTGGTTATGTTCATGAAGGTAGATATGCAGCAGCTCATATGGATGATTCAGGACCAAATGATGACTGGCTGGTAACTCCAATGATATCAATTCCTGCTACAAATTCTACAACACTGACCTTTTGGCAACTAGGAGATTATGTGAATTATGTAACAACCGGTTATCATGAAGTTGCAGTATCCACCGACATGACTACTTGGGATGTGATTTATACAGGGCATCCTGATGGGGGTGATACAGGTATCGGAAGAGTTTGGGAGTTAATGAGTTTACCATTAAATGCTTATGTAGGTCAAGATATTTACATTGGATTTCACTATATGGGCGACTATGAAGATGTATGGACTATTGACGATATTGAAGTATTTTATGACAATGAAGGACCGGTTATCACAGATATAATCGGAAATCCCGCTTTGGATCCAGTTATTGGAGCATATGTAAATAACGATTTGGATATTACAATGAATGTGAATGATAGAAGTGGTATTCAGTCTATAACAGGTCATTATTCTTATGACAGTGGAACTTCCTGGACTGCTATTCCGTTCTCTGCTTCAAAAGGTGATGAAACATGGATCGCTACTATTCCTGATGAGGCATCACCAATTTCCGGAATAATTAACTTTGACATGGTCGATCTTGGTGGTGTAGCAACTCCAACTACAATAGATTATGATTTTGAATTTGCACCCGACAATGATCCCGTAGTATTTTACTACGTTAGTGGTACTGAAGAGTTCATAGGTGAGCCGATGGATTTAACAATTGTTTTTTATGATGAATCTGCTATAGACACATGCCGTGCTTCTTACAGTAAGGATGGGTGGGTTACTCAATATGATTTTGAAATGACACCCGCAAAAGTGCATGAATATACATACATTGGTACAATTCCAGCTGAGACAGAGCAGGTTTTAGACGGAGAAGTGAAATTCACTATTATTGATTCTGAAGGTAACGAATTAAACTCTGCTACGTATACAGTAAAATGGTATGATGGTCAGCTAGAATTCGAGGATGATTTCGAATCAGGAAACTCGAAATGGACATTGACAGGCAACTGGGGAATCGTTGAGGAAGGGGAATTTCATTCCACTTCACATGCTTTGACTGAAAGTCCGGGAGGAGATTATCTCTCAGATGAAATTACAACTGCAACTTTAGCAGTTCCTTTAGATCTTTCCTCATCTTTTGGTGCTGATATGTCATTTTGGTGTAAATATGAAATTGAAGCAGGATTTGACTATATGTATCTTGATGTTACTATAGATAACGGTGCCAGCTGGTCTACTTTAACATTCTGGGACGGTGAAGGTGTTGACTGGCACGAAGAGAATTTTAATTTGGATCCGTATATCATGTACAGTGGATTCAATCTCAGATTCCGCTGGGTAAGTGACGGTGGTTTAGAGATGAATGGTATGTATATAGACGATATAAAGATAGATTCATACCACTCACCACAACCGACAGGTCCTCTCATAGATCATTCACCATATGCACCTAAATTTTATGAAGGCTCACAGAATTACAATAGTTTTGTAGATGCATATGATATATCTGGTGTAGCTTCTGTTGAAGTGATCTACTCAATTGACAGCTTAGAGCAGGATAATATTATTGCGACATATGTTTCGGATAATCAATGGGAATTTGCATTTCCGGTCCAACAGCCAGGTAAGATAATTGATTATTCTTTCTGGGCAGTGGATAATGACGGATATGAAACATATCAAGATATTACATACAGAATAATAGCAGGTCGCCAGAATATATATGATTCAGGAATTGTTTCCTATTATAACACAACAGAAAATGGAGATGCAAAAGCTGTAAAAGTTTCTTCATTGTATGGTGAAAGACTTGCATCACTTCTTATTCGAAATTATGCTGACCCTACACACCTCTCTGATGATATGACAATACGGGTATGGACAGATGATGGAGGAATTCCGGGAGTCGAAATAATAGCTCCTAAAGACGTAACTCCAGAAGCAAACACACTTGAGAATACCAGTGCAATGACACTTGTGGATTTAAGAGAATATAGCTTGATCGTTAGTGGTATGGATTTCTGGATTGGTTTTTCATCAGATTATGGTATCGTTTATGCCACACAAGAAGATGCAGTGGGAGAAGGTGTTACTGCATATAATAGGTCATATGATGGTATTTATAATGGTAATGGGACTTGGACATGGAATCAATATTCAGGGACAAATTATCACTTTAGAGCTGTAACTGGATTTACGATCGGTATTGAAGAACAAAAGATACCAACCACAACTTCACTTGAACAAAACTACCCGAATCCGTTCAATCCAAATACGACTATAAATTTCTCAGTTGCTCAAGATAATTCACAGATAAAGCTGATTGTTTACAATGTAAATGGACAGATTGTTAATACATTAGTTGACGGAATAAAGAATGTAGGTAAGTATGCTGTAAACTTCGATGCTTCTACTTTGAACAGTGGAGTTTACTATTATTCGCTTGAAGTGAATGGAGTGAAGGAAGATACGAAGAAGATGATAATGATAAAGTAATTAGTTGACAAACCAATAGATAGTTAGTGTATTGGCAAGTAATAGACGTAAATAAATAATAGTGGGGTTAGTTATGAAGAATTTGATTTTAATTGCAGTTCTACTTATTTTTTCATTTAGTTTATATGCTGGTTCGCCAAGATCAGTTTATGTTAACATTGTGAATTGTCAGGGTAATGGTTTTGATTTTTCTGAAGATAATTCTGGTGTGTTTTTTGATATGTGGATAAAGGACAGACCGGACGAAATTTTAAATCAAGATTCATTTGATATTAACCATTATCTTAATTTTGGATTTGCTGATACGCTTGTGTCTATGATATATGCAAATATAGGTAATTTCCCTACTCCTTGGAATGAAGGCGATTCACTATGTGTAGAAGTAAAACAT
>JAQIDB010000176.1 GCA_027858225.1 Candidatus Delongbacteria bacterium | reverse complement strand
GAGAAGTAAAAAAAGTTTCTTACGAAGAATATGTTATCTGGATCAGAAAGAATATTGATGAATATATCGATTCTATTGGTGATGCTGTTCAAAAGCAGATCTATGAAGGTCAGGATTTTGATTATGAGAATAGGGGTGAGCGGATAAATATTTATAAGGTGAAATAGACGGGCTTATCAAAATAAATCCCGTAGGGATGGATTATTAATAACACGGCATTTCAATGCCGTGAAACAAATACTGTAATAATAATAAGAATCCCATTGGGATGGCTTAAAAAGGATTGTTTTGTCTAACTCTTATACTCAAAATTATATACAATTTATTTTCTCAACAAAACGAAGAGAGAAGATTCTTAATGAAAAATATAATGAAGAATTACACAAATATATTTATATAATAGCTAAAGATAGAAAATGTAAAATTTATGCAATAAATAATGTAGAAGATCATATGCATATTCTTGTATCATTAAATCCGACATACTCAATATCAAAATTTATAAAAGAATTAAAATCTCTTGCTTCAAAGTTCATTAATGAAAAAGGATGGTATAACACGAAATTCTTTTGGCAAGAAGGATACGGAGCATTTTCTTATTCACAGTCACAAGTAAATACGGTCATTAAATATATCAATAACCAAAAAGAACATCATCATAAGAAAAGTTTCAAAGAAGAATATATAGAATTTCTTGAAAAATTTCAGATTGAGTATGATGAGAAATATATTTGATTTAAAGTCGTCCCTAAGGGACTTTGCGTTTTTAGTAGAAGTGTGTGTGCACGGCAATAAATTGCCGTGTTATGATAAAGTCATACCTACGGTATTAAGTAAATAACAACACGATGAAAGTAAAGAGAGACGTTGCAGTGCAACGTCTTTACTTTTTTGCATATTTTGCTTTGATCTTTTCTAGCATTTCCTGAATACTATTCTTTGCATTTTCAACATTTTTCTCTGAAGCTTGAGATGGTGGATATAAAAATAGATCTTCTGGTATTTCTTTCAAAAATCTTGATGGTTCAGATTTTATTTCTTTACCATATTGCATTCGCATACTTGCTGATGATAAATACAGTTTTCTCTTTGCTCTAGTAACTCCAACATAACAAAGTCTTCTTTCTTCTTCTACATTATGTTCTTCAATAGATCTTTTATGTGGCAGAATCCCGTCTTCAAAACCGCAGATAAAAACGTTCTCAAACTCAAGACCTTTTGAACTGTGAAGAGTTAAAACAAGAACTTGATTTCCATGATTTGTATCTTCAGATTCCTGCAAGAGTGATACTTTGTCCATAAAACCGTTGATAGTTGAATTTCTAACTTCTTTCTCATATCTTTTTACAGAGTTTATCAATTCTTCAACATTTGCAACTCTTGCTACGGATGCCTTAGAATTTTCTTTGCTTAGATATCCAAAATAATCGATATCATCAATAACATTAATTAAAGTGTCAGACACAGAATGATTATTAGAATATTCAATATTTTTTATAATTATATTCAAGAACTGAGAAAGATTATAATGTTTGGGAGTAGAAATTGTACTTATTTTCTTGAAAGATCTTAATGCGGCATAGAAGTTAAGGTGTTCTTGTTCAGCATAATTCGATATCTTAAATACGGTATCTTCTCCAATCCCTCTTTTGGGAGTATTGATAATTCGGAGAGTGGATACTTCATCGGATGGATTTGAAAGAACAGAAAGGTAAGCAAGAATATCTTTGATTTCTTTTCTGTCATAGAATTTATAATCACCGACTATCTTATAAGGTATATTACTCTCTCTGAAAACCTCTTCAATATTTCTACTGAGAAAATTCGTACGCATTAGAACTGCATAATCAGAGAAATTCTTATTTTTATCATCTTTTATTCTTTCAGCGATAAGTTTTGCTTCATGTACAGCATCAATTCCTTGGAAATACTCTAAAGGTACATTTATCTTATGATGAGCTTTAACATTCTTTGCTTTTCTCTCTTTATTATTATTAATAATACTGTCGGCAGCAGATAATATGGTCGCGGTACTTCTATAATTAACATCAAGTACAATAGTTTTACAGTCTTTCCATTTATTTTCAAAATCTAAAATATTTCTAAAATCAGCCCCACGGAAGGCATAAATAGATTGATCATCATCACCTACTACGAATAAATTATTATGTCCACCTGCAAGATGATTGATAATCGCATTCTGTATTGGGTTTGTGTCCTGAAATTCATCGACCATTATATATTTAAATTTTCTTTGGTATTTGTGTAAAACTTCAGGATGTTTACTCAGTAATTCAAGCATTACAAGAAGCAGATCATCAAAATCGAATGCATTATTGAATTTTAAGATTCTTTTATATTCAGGCAATATTCGCTTTGCTAGTGTTGAAATTGGATCTAATGCCGGTATGTTATCAAGATCAGGAGAAATATTTTTCATAGCAGATAATTTATAATGTATCAACTTTGGGTCGAACATCTCAGTGCTAATATTCAGATTGTGCATAGCTTTTTTTATAACTGCATGCTGGGATGCAGAATCGTAGATCGTAAAATCTTTACGGTAACCAATGGCACTAACATTTTCTCTAATTATCCTAACTCCTAAGGCATGAAATGTGCTACAGGTGATCTCATTAAAATCTTTTACAGATCCTTTTAGTCGATCGGTCATTTCCTTAGCAGCTTTATTTGTAAAAGTAACGGCTAAAATATTTCTTGGGCTGATTTTATGCTTGAATACTAAATTTTTTATTCTACCAATTATCACTCGGGTTTTCCCACTACCTGCACCAGCAAGTACTAAACAAGGCCCGTTTAAGTGTTCAATTGCTTGTATTTGACTATCATTAAAATCCATTGCTTTTCCTTTGATTATAAGAGTTTAAATATAAGGTTAAGGTATTGTTTCTTCAATAAAAAACTTCTAAGGTTAGGTATTATTTCATCAATAAAAAACTTTTAATAAGTCAAGAAAAGTGAATTTTATACTTGAACCTGCAAAATGATACTGAAATTTTTATTTATTTTTATATTGACATTGCTTAGTTAAGTAGGATATATTCGTCAAAATACAAGAAGAGTAAAAAAACTCGATAGAAAAACAGAATAGATAACAACCTTAAATGAAGGAATCGGAATGATTGATTTTTATATTGATGAAATAATAAGAGTTATGCACGAAAAAGCCGAAGATATGACTTATTACCTATATAAAGAAACTGGTGACATTGTATATGTCGATGAAAATATTGCTGCCAGTGTTGAAAAGGAATTTGATCAAACAACTACTGTCCTTGAAGAATGGAGTACAGATGTTGAGGACGATGATATGTATCATGAGAAGATATATTCACCAACAGATGAATTAGACGAAAAAGAATTGATCAAAAGAATAAGGTTCACAAAGCAAGATGATTACGAACCAATTCCAACAGTTACTACTAGTGAAGTAAAAAAAATAGTTAGAATATATCTTGATACTCAAACTGATTATGATGAAGATAAAAAAGCTACAATAATGACTTCAATTAAGAATATTATAACTTTTGAAGAAATTGAAGAAACTCTTTTGAAGCATATTGCGGATAAAGAAAAATGGAGCGAATTCTATCAAGAGACTATTAAGGAACAAGTTTTGAATTGGTTGAAGGGTCTTGGTTTCGAAGTAATGTAAAAATATATTAAACTTTGAACTTCTTCGTCGAAGCTGTAATTTCTCAAAGTCACTTAGTACACCGAAGCTCCTTTTCAAAATAACTACTTCTTCTTGAATTCCTTTGTTTAATATCATTTTTATTAGCAGGTTAATATTAAAATTTTGAGAAAAGGGGAAGTGATCCCCTTTTTTTTGTTCAGAAAAATCAAAAACTTATTTATTGCTCTATTCAATAGTGTATAGTAAATTCATTCTATGAAATTAGAAAAAGACATATCTGAGTTGGTTCAGATAATCAAAGATGATGGTTTGGTGATCATTCCAACTGATACTATCTACGGATTTTCATGTTTGCCAACCTCTAATATAGCGGTTGATCGAATTAATGATCTGAAGCAAAGGGGCGATAAACCATTTATCATTCTTGATACAGATGAATATAGGATGAGATCTTATTTTAAGTATGCTTTTGCAGATAAAATCATGAGAGAATTGATAGATGATAAAGTTTGGCCGGGTAAATTGACAGTAATTGCAGATAAGTGTTCGAGTATAGATTATCCTTTTCTGTCAAATGTAGATACTATAGCAATAAGATACCCAGATAATGAATTGATCCGTAGTTTAAATTTAAAATTAAATTCCGGGATTGTCAGTACAAGTGTTAATGGTACCGGAGAAAAAGAATTAAATTCTATCTCAGAGATCAAAAGGGTTTGGAGTGACAAAGTCGATCATATCTATGAAGATAATACTGAAAGCAGTAGTGCATCATTAATAATTAAAATCAATAGTGAATTTAAAGAAATAGAGGTCGTTAGAGACCCTGAGACAATTGAGTCAAAAGAAATTATGTCAAAGTTAGATAAGATAGTTAAAAAATGCCGATAAATATTTATTCTCAATATAGCAAACCGGAAGGTTCGATAAAATTTGATGATCTGGTGGTAGAAGCTAAAAAGTTAGATATAGATGCTCTGGCATTGACGGATCATGGTAATTTTTCTGGCATCGAAGAATTTTATAATGCAACCTTAAGTTCAGGCATCAAGCCTATCATAGGTATAGATGTTTTCTGTAAACTAGAAAATGAACATTACATCAGAACAATATTTTACATAAGAAATGAAAATGGCTATAGATCTTTATTAAGCTTAATCAGCAATTTTAAACTATCTGAAGAAGGATTTTACTATTTTTCAATAGACTTGCTCAAAGATCTTCATGACCTGATCATGTTAGTTAATATGTTTAAGACCGATTACCTGTCATCTTTAGTAAATATTGATACAAATATTGAAGAGATTCATACCAGATTAAAATATTCTGACCTCAAAATAAAGTATTATTTCCAAATAGTTAAAGATGATTCTCCAGGTAACTCTCTGATCACATCAAATATATTGGAATATTCAAAAAGTAATGAGATCGAGCTTGTTGCTCAGAATCCCGTTTATTATCTCAAGAAAGGTCAAGAAGATACTAATGATTTTATGCTTAAAATGAGTGGGATAAACTCAGAAATAAAGAACGACAAAAATCAATATTTGCAAAGTTTAAACGATCTAGCTCATTTTTTTCCAAAAAAATCAATAGAAAATAAGCAGAAGATAATCAAAGATTGTAATTTTATGATCGAAAAATTACCTATAAAGTATCCTAAGTTTGAACTAAAAACCCCAATAGATTATTCATATAATGACACTTTGAAAGAAATAGTCAATGAAAGGCTAAAACTAACAAATACTGATGAAGAACGGTCAAAATTAGAAGATATAATATTTGCCGAATTAGCCTACATAAGAAAATTTAATATAGCTGATTATATATTATTCCTGAAAGAATTCAAGGAAGAGTATAAGGAAAAATTTGATGGTGGTATTTTTTTTACAGGTTTTGTGAGTGATCTTTTTATAGCTCATATACTCGGATTAACATGGGCATCACCTCTTTATATTACTAAAACTTATCATAGGTCAATGCTTAAAAGTAAAAAATTACATCCCGTGATCAATGTTATAATATCATCAGATAAAAGAGATGAGTTCATCGAATATGTAAGTGGAAAGTTTGGGAAAGACAAAGTTTGTTATTTGAGTGAATATGTACGTTGGCATTCGATATCTCTTATAAACGCGTTAGTAAAAGAATTCAATGTTAGCAGCTCGAGCAAAGACGTATTTATAAAGCATGTAAGCGCTCTCAATAAATTCGATTCAATTAAAGATATTGTGAAGCAGGATGACATAAAAAAGCTTATTGTTCATCACCCTGAATATAAAGAGATATTTACAAAAGCAGTGGATACGGACGGGTGCTTTAAGAATTACAGTACAAATTCAAGTCAGATCGTGATTGGAAGTAAACCTATTAGTCAGTTACTACCTGTGAGAAAAATTTCTGATTATAAGTTAAGTATGCTGAGATCATTTTATGATATAAACACTGCAAAATATTTTGGAGTTTGGAATATCAATATTGAATCACATACATATTTGCCGATCTTAGCAAGAGCCACTTCTCTAATCGAGTCTGATAAGAGCAAGATAAACGAAATCGCAAAAAAGCTATCAACGAGAATAAAAAATGAAGATACCGATCTGATTCCTTTCTTTTCAAACGATACTAACAGAATTAAGTATCTAGACTTTACTAAAAATCACCTATTAAATTTAGCTTTATATTTTGAAGCAGGAAGATCAAAATTGGATGTTATTTTCAATGAAGAAAATGATGATCTCCCACTTAAGAAATTTGCAAATGATTTGAAGATTACCGGAGGATATGTAATATTCAGAGAGCAGTTATTCTATGTAGTTGAAAAATTATTTCCATCTCAAGAGTTTAGAAGATTAAAACTTGGTCTTTACAAGAGTTTAAATCGCAGCCAGTTCCATTTTATGCTGGAAAGATTTCCAAAAGACAAAAAGAACGATACAAAAATCTCATGGCTGAAGAAAAAAGTTCAAAATTCAGCATTCTACTCGTCATTATCTGAAATTTCACTGAAGATATTTACTTCACTTAAAATTCTGGATCTAAAATTAACAAATCCTTCAAAATTCTATGAGATATTTTTCATAAAAGAGGTGGAGAAAGAAGGAAACTGGAGAAAACTATTACCAGAGATCCAGTCATTGGGATTTACTACATCAAAGTATAACAAGTTAAGCGTAGTAAAAAAGGTGGTCCTAGATAAATCAGAAATGGAGTTTAAACTTCCTTTATACACAATCAAAGGGATATCACGTAAAGTATCAGATGTGTTTTTTGACTTTTTTAAGACAACTAAATATAACAATTTCAAAGGTTTCCTAGAAAAAATAGATAAAGAAGTTATTAAACATAATACGGTGAGCTTATTGATAAAAGTGGGTTTCTTCGATGATTACGATCCTAACAGAAAACAGTTATTACAGATTAATGATATATATTTCAAAGAATCAAAAAATGAAGCTGCTCAGGATGAGTTATTCTCAGAAGGATACGTTGAACTTCAGGATGAGGATGTAGATGATTATTCTATTTTCGAGAAGATCGAGATTGAGAAAGATCTGGTTGGTTTTGGCATCAGTGAATTATCTGATAACAAAGAAGAATTCTTGAATTTCATAAAGTTTGAAAATAATATCTTGATCAGTAATATATTAAAATTCGACGATACAAAAAAAGTGATATATTTTTTCAAGAACAATCAGCCTATTGCTTTGAATTTTAAAGACGAATTTAAACTTGAAGAGACATCTTTTTACAAAGTATGGTATGATGAGGATAATAAAATCACAAGGTATGAGGGCTTGGAAAATATTTATAAAGATTCCGCATATGACCTATATGTTTCGATACCATCCACGAATAAGGGAATTCTAACGGAATTACTTGAAATGACCAGTGATGTGGGAAATTGTGAGATAGAGATACTTTTTTCAGATTCTTTTGAGACAATAAAACCGGGGAAGAGCATACTGTTGACTAAAACTATTTTTGAAAAGATAAGAAAACTGCTGAAAGATCTGCCATTCTACTTCCAACCGAAGGAATAAAAAAAAGGAACAGTTTTGTTCCCTTTTTTTTATAGTGTAGTACCCGTAAGATGAGACGTTGCAGTGCAACGTCTTTACTAAATTTTTGTTTCTACGATCGCTAAGATCTCTTCAGCTTTCGCATCAACTTCTGCAAGAATATTATTCATTACTTCGAGAGTTTTGATCTTATATTCGTCAGCATCATCAAATCCGGACAGGTTTATTTTTACGTTAAGACCAGCACCTTTAACTCCGGCAACTATCATTAGAGCAGAAACCCCTGCATCACTTGCAGCATTAATATTTCCGAACTCAGCAGTTCTTTTAATAAATGGTGATAATTCAATTATTTTAGACATAACTTTCAAAGGAACATCTGTAGCCAAAACAGTAGCATCATAGTATTGTTTTTCAGCTGCTTTGATCTGTTCGTCGTCTTTCGATTTTTTAGCTTTTGATTTTGCTTGTAAAGCATCCATAAGAATATTGAAAGCATCAGTGTCGGCATCGATCAAATTTATTAATTCGTACTTTCTATCTTGAAGTTCTTTTGCAAGTTTATTCGTTTCTTCATTGAATTGCTCATAACCTTTCTTATTATAAGTCAGGTTCATTACCATTGATCCAAGTGAAGCTGCTATGCTACCAGCTAACGCTGCTACTGAACCACCACCTGGTGCAGGTGCATCAGTTGAAAGAAGATCGTTAAATTCAACTATAGTAAGATCTGCAAGCTTACCTTCTTTTGCGATCATATATTCAATTATCTTATCTTTTGGTTCGAATGGAGCCACATCATCAAGACCAAGTGACTGAATAGCAACTTTGATAATCTCACCTTCATCAATACCTTCACACATACCCTGCTTTGCTAGATAATGTTTTCCTGCGATCAACATTGCTTCTTTCGGTACAACTCCAACAGCCTCAGATCCTGTTACTCTTAAACCTTTTGCAGTTGCTTGTTTACAAACTTCATCGAAAACATCATGCATAGAAGTCACATGATAATTTGTCAGGTTTATAGAAATCTGAGCTCTTTTGTAATCATCAACATACCAACCGATTGCTTTACAATTTTTAAATAGACCCGGTTGTTTTACTTTCTTCCCATTTTCGTTCTTTACAAATTTACCATTCTCATCTCTCTTAAATCTACCTTGTTCTCTTATATTCAATGCAATGTCATGAGCCAGTTTAGGATTTGTTGTATTCAAACTAACGTTATATGCAATAAGGAAATCTCTAGCACTTACAGCAGTTACACCTTTCGTAGGTCTAAATTCACAAGGACCAGCATCAGGTTTTCTTTCTGGATCTTTTAGATTTGACTCAACTGCTTCGTATTCTCCTTGTCTAACCCAAGCTAAATTCTTTCTTTCTTCAGTTGTTGCAGCATATTCATAGAAATAGATAGGGAAATCAAGTTCCGTTCCCAGTTTATTTCCAAGATCATGTGCTATCTTAACACATTCGTCCATTGTTATTCCACTTACAGGTATAATTGGACAAACATCACAGGCACCAAATCTAGGATGAGCACCTTTATGCTTTGTCATGTCAATAAGCTCGTGAGCTTTTTTGATCGCATTAAAAGCAGCTGTTTTAATAGGTTCAGGTTCACCGACCATTGTTACAACAGTTCTATTTGTATCAAACCCGGGATCAACATCCAATAGTCTAACACCCTTTACTTTTTTAATTTGATCAGTAATCTGATCAACAATAGCCATATTACGACCTTCACTAAAATTCGGTACACATTCGATGATTTGCATAATTCACCTCTTTATATAATTTTATTATTCTTAATTTAAACTGAATAGTAATAATAATTAATAATGGAAGAAAATCAAAATCATTTATTTAAGAAAAAAAAAGTTGACTAAATGATACTTAAGAATATAACTTTAGACGCATTATTGTTCAGGATGGATACCAAATATAAATAAAGCATAAGTAATTAATGAAATTTACAACTGAATCATTGTTTGAAATAAAAGCAAAACTTAAAAAAAACCTTAAGAAGTTACCTTTAGATTTTGTTGAATTTGAGGTGATCGACCCGGATTTAGCCGTTGATTTTTCAGGGACAATGATCTCTATTGCAGGTCAGAAATATATTCATAGACCTTATAAAATATGGGTAGATCTTGCAGAAATTCTAAAATGCAGAATATTAACTCCTGAGAGAATATCTGAAACTAAAGTATTAATGAGGTATGCACCTTTAGATGTAAGTAAATCATGGCATACTAATTCAGGTATAGATATCAGAGAGAAGTACGGTGTTGGTTCAGTATTCGCTCAAATAAAGAAAATGGAAGAACCGTATTTTTTAAATGATTACCTAAGATGCTTAAGAGATATTAATTTAAAATTCAGAGCTAATGTATTTAATTTAGGTATCAATCGAGGTGATGAATTCAGAGCTTTTAACCATGTTTTTGATGAAGAGTTAGTCAGTTCAATTACCTTTACAGGCTTAGACCATTGCGAGTCTGCAATTAAAGAGGCGGGAGAGAATTTTGTAGATCACAATTATAATTTCATGCTGGGTGATATAAAAAATATTCCCGACATGCATTTTGAAAAACAAGACTTGATAGTAACTATCGGAACACTGCAAAGTCCTGATTTCGATGGAAAGGAAATATTTAGGTATCTGATACAAGATGTCTTAAAACCTGATGGAAATATCATATTGGGTTTTCCAAATAGTAGATATATTGATAGGGAAGTAATGTATGGTGCTAAAACTAAGAATTATACAGAATCTAATATGAATCTACTGATAAAAGATGTAAGTTTTTATAAGAAGTATTTACAACAGCATGGATTCAAGGTAGTAACATTCGGAAAATATTATGTATTTATGGTAGCAACAAAAATAAAAAAATTAGATGATGAATAAAGAAATTTCAAATAAAGAAAAGATAGCTAATATAAAGAAGATCACCTACTATGGTATGGTCGTTAATTTATTTCTATCAATATTAAAAATAATTACCGGATTGATAGGAAATAGTCAGGCAGCGATAGCTGATGGAGTTCATTCGCTTTCGGACCTTACAACTGATGTTGCAATACTTGTAGGAGTGAAGTATTGGTCGGCCCCTCCTGATGAGGAACATCCTTACGGTCACGGAAGAATAGAGACCATTGTAACAGCTTTTATAGGGCTTGTTCTAGCTGCTACAGCGCTGGGTATAGGATGGGGGGCTATAAGCTCAATTAGAGATGAGCATATTGCTAATCCTACATGGTTGTCACTTATTGGTATAAGTTTTTCCATAATAATGAAAGAGATACTTTTCAGAGTTACAATGAAGTATTCCAAGAAAACAAAATCGAAATCATTGGAAGCTAATTCCTGGCACCATAGAACAGATGCTTTTAGTTCTATACCGGCTTTCATAGCAGTATTCATTGCAGTTAACTATCCATCACTTGCTTTTATTGATCACATCGGAGCAATCATTGTCGCAGTTATAATTTTAAAGGTTGCGTGGCAAATATTTTCATCATCATTTTCAGAATTAAGTGATAAAGGTGCTGAAAAAGGTGATATTGAAAAGATAAAAAAAATTACTCTTCTAATTAATAATGTAAAAGAAGTTCACAAAATAAGAAGTAGAAAGCATGGTTCTGATACATTTGTAGACCTTCACGTTTTAGTTGATGATAATATGACTGTTAAAGATGCTCACGATATTTCTGATCAAGTTAAGGATATCCTTTTAGAGCAAGGTCCAGAAATCTCAGATGTTGTAGTCCATATTGAACCTTACAATACATCAAAAAAAGACTAAACTATTTATTTTTAAAAATATCATTAAAAATGCTTGACATTAAAAAAAAAAAAAATTATCTTTCGACCCGCTTGAGTAATCCGTTTTGAATGATCAAAATATATTACTAAAGTTCTTGACAACCATTAAAATAGTTCTTAAATTAGCGACCCTTAAGGATTATGGTGGGAGTAGCTCAGTTGGTAGAGTGCCTGACTGTGACTCAGGTTGTCGCGGGTTCAAAACCCGTCTCTCACCCTTGAAAT
>JAQIDB010000156.1 GCA_027858225.1 Candidatus Delongbacteria bacterium | reverse complement strand
TCATAAAAATTTTCAGAGAAAACAGAAAATGACTCAAAATGCAGAAAATAATGAGATGTCAGACTTAAATGAATTGTAGAAATATATTATTACGCAGTCTGGGGAGCCTTCCCCTACATAAAACCAATTTTGAACGCTTTTTGTTTTTTGAAAGAATTTTCGGTAACGCACATTTTGTTTAAACCATCGTAATTTTTTTTATTCTTCAATATTTTGTCGATCATAAATTTACGAGCAACATTTTCAATTTGACCTCCGGAGAAATCGAATTCACTAATCTCTTTTAAAACATGAGATGGAATATCTTTGATCTTTGATTTCCAGATGTAATTTCTTATTTCCCTAGATGGTTTCTGAAACTCTACTTTGTATAAAAATCTTCTATTGAATGCATCATCCATATTTTCTGTAAGATTTGTAGTGGCAAAGAATATTCCGTCAAACTTCTCAAGTTCTTCAAGCAGTATATTTTGCATAGTATTATTCATCTGATCAACACTATCTTTTACTGTAATACGTTGACCGATCAATGCATCAGCTTCGTTAAATAGTAGGATGGGAGTGTGTGATAAAGCTTTTTTTGCTTTGCTGTATTCATTGAAAACTTCTTTCAACCTTTTTTCACTCTCTCCTACATATTTATCATTAATATTTGAAATATCAACTTGTAAAATATCCCGTTTTGTCTTTTGTGCTATTGCATGAACAGCTGCAGTTTTACCAGTTCCAGGATAACCATGGAATAACGAAATAATTCCAGAAGGAAAATTAGCTTTCTTCAGCTCTTTTGATATTTGCGTAAATTGTTTTTTTGAAGTTGCATAGGATAGTATATCAACCTGCTCTGCAATCTCTTTATCAAAAAATAGTTCACTCTTGATTTTATTATGTTTTATCAATTCAGTATATTTAGGATTGAATTCTTTTGTTTTTTTCTTGAATTTACCTTCGAATATTTTCTCATAATATTTATCGGTAATATCAAAACTCGGATCGTTCCTGAAAGGTGAATCTTCTTCTAATGCTAATACTTTATCTTTGATGCTTTTTAACGAACCTTTGTAGATCGATTTCATATTTTCTGCAACATCAGCAATTGAATCATAAATATCTGAGAAAAATCTATTACAGTCTTCAGTTCCATAACCTCGAATCTTTTCAATACAAGCCTTGAAGATCATTAACTGCTCGATCCGTTTATATTTGACTAAGATACTATATAAAGGTAATTCCTTATTTATCTTCTTTACAAGAATATCGAATTCTTTAAAAAACCTCTGCTCACTTACCTTTTTTTCATCTCTTTTTTCAATAAGATCATTAACTGCTTCAATAATTGAAAATGCACTTTCAAAGTCAATCCCTGAAAATAATTCTTCTCCGAGAACTATCATTGAAAATACTCCCTCATCAATTTCGATCAACGGGTCAAGTAATTCATTTCTTCCCCGTCTTTTATCTAGTACGATCATGTCCTTCTTTACGAGTAATTTAAGTGTCTTTAAAAGTTGTAGAAATATTTTATTTCCGGTTTTAATTGTATCATCTTCAAGATCACTCATAGAAACCCTGTGACCCTCTATTGATTTAGCTAGCAGAAATGTAAACAATGTAGCTTCTTCAAGCGTGAGGGTATATTCTGTCATTAACTTTTGAAGTTCTTTTGTTTTCTTAGGTTTAATCAGAAGTTTGGCGTTATCGGCTATTTTTAGTAGTTTGAAATGTGATATTTTTGTATTCATGGAACCTCCTTTTTATTGATTACACAGGTAATATATAAATACACAAGGGACAAATAATGGCGTAGGAAAAATATTTTTGTCATTACGAGGAATAAAATGACGTGGTAATCTGAAAATATTTGAGTGGTAAGTGATAAGTGGTAAGTGAAAAATGTATTTATTAAATCTCATCAATCTTGTTCAAGAGATTTAATGCCGACTTATCCATTTTTGAAAATGCGAATATCTTTTTACCCAGGTCTTTTAACGAAGCACCAATATGATATACTTCTTTTTCGTCAATAATAATAAACCTGTCATGGTAATTTTTAACAATTTTCAAAGTTAAGGAGAAATACTGATCTTCAAATTTTTTGATATCTTGTTTTAGCTTTTCTGAAATAGCTTTTGTTAAGATCTTCACTTTGACATTTTTTTTAACCTCTGTAAGATGTAACAAGACTGATTTGTCTATGTAATTATCTATAATAGTTACTGATTTCGTAGCACTTTTAAATAGATTTGATATAAAGATGTAAGCATCAAATATTTGACCATCACAGAATATGCCTTGCTTTGGAATATCTTCTTGATTCTCAAGTGCATTGAATACTTGTTCAAATTTGTTGTCAGTTTCAATTTGTTTCAATTCAACTCTGTCTAATCTTTGAAATATTTGAGCATTTGAATTTATAAATTTTCTCATTTCTATAAATATCTTCACTATTTGAATACTCATTTTTATAGCAATCTGACTTTTTAATACAGCTGAAAGCATTGTCACACCTTGCTCAGTAAACACGAAAGGTAATTTTCTTAATCCCATAATTTCTTTATTGGAAGTCGCAATTTGCGACTTCCAATATTCAAGTTCATCTTTTGATAATTGGAACATAAATTCTTTAGGAAATCTTTCATGATTTCTTTTTACTTGTTCATTTAATCTTTTTGTTTCAACACCATATAATTCCGCCAAATCTCTATCGAACATTACTTGATATCCACGAATAGAATAAATCTTATTCTTTAGATTCAATTCATCAAATTTTTCTAGTTTGTTTTTCATTATTATCCTCGCTATTTTAATTCCCCTACGTTCATGGTATTCATATGTATTTGTGGAATATAAATAATGCACAGTGTCAAATAGTGACCTTTTGATATTTAATTCTGGATTATTTCTCTGTAATTCTTTTTAAAAGAGGGGACGAATTGGCAGACTGCGTAATAATATATTTCTACAATTCATTTAAGTCTGACATCTCATTATTTTCTGCATTTTGAGTCATTTTCTGTTTTCTCTGAAAATTTTTATGATTTTGAAAATATCAAAT
>JAQIDB010000151.1 GCA_027858225.1 Candidatus Delongbacteria bacterium | reverse complement strand
TTTGATATTTTCAAAATCATAAAAATTTTCAGAGAAAACAGAAAATGACTCAAAATGCAGAAAATAATGAGATGTCAGACTTAAATGAATTGTAGAAATATATTATTACGCAGTCTGGGAAGGTCTCCCCTACGAAGAATTATATATTCGGTATATAAAAAAAGGGCGTAATAAATTACGCCCCTACAAGTTTTTTAAACCAATTTCTTCCCCAACGGTAATTCACTATCGATTTCAACTAATCTCAATTTCTTTCCTTTCTTAACCGAAAGTAACATACCTTGACTCTCGATCCCCATAATAATAGCAGGTTTCAAATTAGAAGCAACAAGGATATGCTTATTCAAAATATCTTCAGGTTGATAGAACTTTGCAATACCGGCAACAATTTGCCTAACATCTCCATTCCCAAGATCAACTTCGGTAAGTAATAATCTATTACTATCTTCAACAGATTCAGCTTTGATGATCTTTCCAGTCTTTATCTCAACTTTGCCAAAATCCTCAATACCTATCAAATTATCTTGAACAACTTCTTTAACTTTTTCAGGTTCCTTTTCCTTCTCTATCTTAGGGAACAATGAAACAGCTTTATTGATCTTCTTACCTGGTACAAGCTTTCCAAATTCAAGATCTCCAGGTATTTCACCATTGAATATATCTTTAATCTCTTCAAATTTCTTTGGGATTACCGGAGAAAGAAGGATACTTGTGATCCTTACAGATTCTAGGGCATTATAAAGAACAGCTCCACACAATTCTTTATCTTCCTTAATAAGCTTCCATGGAGCAGTATCTTCCATGTATTTATTTGTACTTCTGATCATTTTCATGATATCATCTAATGCTTTATTCAATTCATAATCATAGATCTTCTGCTCAATTCCTGATAATAAAGTATTAAACTCAGAAATAAATGCGTCACAGTGTTCTGTTTTCTTCGAAGGTTCAGGAATAATACCATCAAAATTCTTAACGACCATATGAGTTGCTCTATTCAGCAAATTACCAAAATCGTTTGCAAGTTCATTGTTATGTCTATTAATGAAGAATTCTTTGGTGAATACTCCATCATGTCCAAGAGACATTTCTCTGAGAACATAGAATCTAAATGAAGATGAACCATATTTTTCAATCAAACCAATTGGATCAATTACATTACCCAAAGATTTACTCATCTTCTTACCACCTTCTCCCATCCAGAAACCATGAATAACGATTTTCTTGGGAAGAGGTACTTCCATAGCCATTAGCATTGTTGGCCAATAGACACAGTGATGAAGAAGAATATCTTTACCTATGTTATGTACCGCACCAGACCAATAAGAATTAAACTTCTCATCATCTGTAAGATATCCGATTCCATCAATATAATTTATTAGGGCATCGAACCAAACATAAGTAACAAAATCTTTATCAAATGGTATCTCAATTCCCCAAGGCATTTTCTCTTTCTTTCTTGATATACACAAAGGTCTCAAACCTTTTTTTAGAATACCCAATGTTTCATTCTTTCTGAATTTAGGATAAATAAAATCATCATTCGCATTTAAGAATTCTTCATATTGATCAGCATATTTTGCCATATTAAAGAAATAATTCTCTTCCTTAATTATTGTAGTTTCTCTACCACATTCAGGACATTTTCCATCATTTAGATCTTTCTCTGTGTAAAAAGTCTCGCAAGGAGTACAATAATTACCTTCATAATAATCTTTATATATATCACCCTTATCATATAATTTTTGTAAAATGCTCTGAACATTTTTCATATGTGATTCATCAGTAGTTCTGAAAAACACATCATAATCGACATCAGATGCTTTTAAAAGATTCGTAAAATCCGGTATCAAACTGTCACAATATGCTAATGGATCCATATTTTTTTCTACTGCAACATCATAGACTTTCTGTCCATGCTCATCTACACCAGTAAGCATTAAACAATCATGACCGAATAATTTATTATATCTAGTAAATACATCTGTTAAGATAGCTTCATATGCATGCCCTAAATGAGGTTTACCGTTTACATAGGATATCGCTGTTGTAAAATACTTTTTCATTTTTATACCTATAATTATATATTATTTATTTGCCCATCTCTCTTTTCAACTCTAACAGCATGATGGTACATAATTCCACCTGCTATAAAGAATAATGATACTGAGAAGATTCCACCTCTTGTAGCCATCTCACTATCCATACCGAATTTTCGAAGCATTAAACCTGTTGTACCGATCAACAATGGACCAAGCACAACAGCAAATTTCCCTATCATGTTATAAAAACCAAAGAACTCACCTGCTCTTTCTTTAGGAATTATCTCAGCAAAATACGATCTACTTAGAGCTTGAATTCCACCCTGAACAAGACCAATAACACCGGCTAAAACAAAGAACTGTGTCTCAGTTTCTAATAAAGCACCGAATATAGATACTCCTAAATATATTATCAATGTAAAATAGATGCCATTCCTAGCACCTTTCTTACCTTTTGCTAAAATCCCAAATATCAAAGCGGCAGGGAAACCAATAAATTGTGTTAGTAGAAAAGCCTTTATCAAACTGTCCCTATTCAGATTTAATGATATGCCAAAATCCATAGCCATTCTTACAATTGTGTCCACACCGTCTATATAAAGCCAGTATGCGATCAAGAAGTATAAAATAGGCTTGTAATCTTTTATCTCTTTGAATGTCGAGTAAACACCTTTAAAACTCTGTCTAAATGAATCTAAAACTCTATTTCGTTTATTTTTTTTCTCTTTCACAATACTGAACAATGGGATCGAGAATAGTAGCCACCAAACACCAACACTTACAAAAGCATATCTAATCGCATCCGAACTGTTTTCAATTCCGAACATTTCAGGGTTTAATGACATAAAAATATTAAATGCCAGAAGAATACCACCACCCAAATATCCTAAAGAGTAACCAAGGCTGGAAACAAAGTTATATCTTTTCTTAGTTGCTACAGAAGTAAGTAACGCATCGTAGAATATATTTCCTCCGCTGAAACCTATTGTAGCAATTACATATAGAAGTAAAGCAATGAACCACGTTCCTTGACCTACAAAGAATAATAATATTGTTGATAGAGATCCCAACAGTGTCATTATCAATAAAAATCTTTTCTTAAGAGAGCTGTTATCAGAAATAAATCCTAAGATTGGAGCTGATAACATTATCAAAATTCCTACAGCTGAATTTGCAAAACCTAATCTTGCAGTAGTGTCAACCGTATCGATTCCTTTACTCCAGTAATCATTGAAGAATAGTGGAAAAAATACTGCCATGACAGTAGTAGCAAAAGCAGAATTTGCCCAGTCATATAAAGCCCAACTGAGAGATTCCTTATTAATATATCGTTTTATCTTATTCATCATAAAATTAAAAAGGCAGGTATTTAACCTGCCCATAATAAATTATTTCTTGGTTTGCTTAAAACCATAATAATACATCCATTCAGAATCAGAGTCCTTATCTTCCTTTGACTCTACTTTCATATAATAGGTACCACTCTTTTCAGGAGTAAAATAAAACACCTTATAATTATTCACTTCTATTACTTGAGAGAATATCTTCTCCACAAAGTTATTACCAAATAACGAACATTTAAGATTATCCGCATTATCAGCTGCCCCAATAGAAAATGCATATGAGTTACCTTTGTACAATGTAAAAGTTGCATACACATTCTTATTCTCACTAAAATAACCGGACTTAACATCTCCGTTTGTATAGTAATCTTTAGCTATCATTTCTTTCTTTGATTCACCGGATAAGTATTCAATATCCGTTTCACTTTCTTCCCAATCATCATCATCCTGGCAATATATGTATGGAGAAGAACTTATCAATAAAATTGATAAAAGAATTAAGAAAGAACTTTTTAAGTTCAAGAGATCAAATTTCATTATTTCCCTCCTTTCTTTTTCTTTTTTAAGATAATAAAGAAAACAACAAATAAAGCTATAATTACTGCTACAGGTAAGCCTGCAATTTTAGACTCTTCTTTGATATCATCAGTTTTACTTTCTTTCTTTGTTTCAGTAATTATAGCTTTAATCAACTTTCCACTTATCTCTGAGAGTTGCTTAATATTTTCAAGTGGAATAGGGTTTCCAAAACCCATATCACAGAGTTTTTGAATCTTTGGCATTTCTTCATTGATCAAGTTAACTTCAGGATTATTATTGTTTGTTTCCTTTATATTCAGAATCTCAGAAGCAAGGTGTTCAATAAGTTCAGGTTGATAAAGAATAGTTGATGCATCTTCTGAATAATTTGATAGTAACGCTCTTGTAACAACATCTAATCCTTCTATCCATCCACCAATACTTGCTAAAGCAACATAGTCAGGATCATATTTTTTCATTTCAATTTTAATCTCTAAATGTATGCCATCCAAGATTCCTCTTAGTTCCATCCATTTCCCATCATTTAGAAGCTTAGATATCTGATCCTTATCTATAAACATTTCACTATTTGCACCAAAATTTTCAGCAAGAGTTTTACTAATACTGAACATTTCTCCTGTACTTTTTCTATCTTCTGCCTGAATAGCTATAAATCCCTGTGCAACTCTTACACCTAAATTCAATGCAATTTTATAATTTTCAGCATAATTTGCAGTATAATTATACTTTACGATTTCTTTCCATTTAACTTCTGAAAGCCTGTCTAAAGCCATTATGATCTCAGAAGGTTGGGGAACAACTACATTACTCTTGAACATAGCCATTTCTTCTGCAGAAAGTTCACTTTGCGAAAACAAACTAAATGAAAATATGATCATAAGTAATGCTAATAATCTTCTCATCTTTCCTCCAATATTCTTGATATTTGAAACAATCAAGTTTAATTCTTAATTGATTAACTTATTCACTCTTGAATATAAAGATGTAAATAAAATTATGCAATCATGTTTTACAAATAAAAGAAGGCAGCCAAAGCTACCTATTTTAACGATAATTTTATATGAAATATTATTAAAAATTATTCTATTCCATATCTCTTAATACCTTTGTCACCGATGTCATATCTATAATACTTATCTCGAAAATCTATTTGCTCAGCCATTTTATAAGATCTATCTTTTGATTCTTTCAATGTTGATCCCTGTGAAACTATACCAAGAACTCTTCCACCGGATGTTACTACATTTTCACCATCTTTTTTTGTTCCTGCATGAATAACAGAAGAATTTTCTTCGATATTATTTAATCCTTCGATAACATGTCCTTTTGCATAAGACCCAGGATATCCGCCTGATGCAAGTACTAGGCATAGATAATGATCGCTTTTCATTGGCAATATTTCATTCTTTGTAAACTCAGATTTTGCAGCTTTCATCAATAGATCTGCAAGATCACCATCAAATTTAGGTAATATAACTTGTGTTTCAGGATCTCCAAATCTACAATTATATTCTATGACTTTGGGTCCTTCAGGAGTTATCATTAAACCTATAAAAAGAACACCTTTATAAGTTCTATTTTCACTTTTCATTGCTTCAAAAGAAGGAGATATGATCTTTTCTTCAATTTCTTTTAATAGCTCGTCATTAATGATCGGAGCTGGTGAATAACTACCCATTCCACCTGTATTTGGTCCTCTATCACCATCAAATATAGCTTTATGATCTTGTGCTGATGGGAGTACTTTATAATAATTCCCGTCTGATACCGCAAAAATTGATGCTTCCTCACCGGTCATATTTTCTTCTATAACAACCTCATTACCCGCTTCTCCGAATTCTTTATCCACCATCATAGATTTTAGAATTTCGTATGCCTTATCAGGATCTGAAGCATAAACAGCTCCTTTGCCGGCTGCAAGACCACTCGCTTTGATCCACATATCTGAATTCATTTCTTTTGCAAATGAAACAGCTTTGTCAAAATCTACAAAATTTTGATATTTTGCTGTTGGAATATTATACTTTTGCATCAAATCTTTTGAAAAAGCTTTGCTTCCTTCTATCAATGCTGCCTTACTTTCCGGACCAAACACATTTAATCCTTCTTTCTTAAAACGGTCTGCATAACCGTCTATTAACGGTTGTTCAGGACCTATTACAGTAAGGTCTATATTTTTAATTTTAACAAATTCTATTAACTTATCTATTTCTAGGTTACTTAAATCTACATTCTCAGCTATCTCTCCTGTTCCAGCATTTCCGGGAAGGCAAAATAATTTCTCAACCGCTTCACTTTCATTCAGTTTACTTAAAATTGAATGTTCTCTTCCGCCAGATCCAACAACTAAGATTTTCATATTATTTACTCCTAGATAATAATAATTTATACAAAAAATAAAGGCCTGAGAATCTCAGACCTTTTTACACATTCATTATCTTGTGTTGAATTTTATCCATTGAGCCATTCGAACTGCAACCGGTGTATCTCTCTGCATCCCCGGTTTGTATCTTGCTTGTTGGATAGCTTTCTGCGCTACCTTACCGAAACCCATATCCTTTGGTTTCTCTTTTACAATAATAACATCAGTTGGTAGTCCATCTTTATTTACAACCCATTTCAACCTAACTTTACCAGACACTCCACTCCTTTTAGCTAAAGGTGGATAGTTCTTATATATATATCTTGATATTTTTTTAGATTCACCCGGCATCATTTCAGGTTTCTCTTGGATTGCGAAAAAATCAAAGATCTGCTCTTCATCTACCGATGGTGGAGGTGGAGGTGGAGGAGGTGGATCATTGAAAGCAAAATCTGTTGTTTCGATTTCAATTTCATTATCTTCATCTATTTCATCTTCATCTTCTACGGCGATCGGGATCTTTACTGATGCAGGTTTTATAGTTTTCTTAACCTGTTCAGTAATTTCAACCTTTTCAACCACAATATCTATATCTCGTATGCCTTCTTCAATAACTTGAGTCTCAAATTTGTGAAAAATTGCGAATACAAATGTCAGAAGAACGAACACAACAATAGTTGAAATCTCTTCCAATCTTAAAGTTTTATTGTGTAATTTTCCTACTTTGTGAGCCATAATTACTCCTGATTCGTTTTCAATACGTTACTTAATAATTATACAGTCATTTATTTCGGTGATGCAGCATAAACAATTCTTCGAGCATCAGCTTCTTGTAAAGCTTTCTGTACCTGATCTAATATTGAATTTTTTGCATTCCCATCAATCTTTAGTGAAACAATTACTCTTGGATTTTGTGTACGTTTAAAATACATCATTGATGAAAGTTCTTTTATAGTAATCATCTTGTCATCTACATTAATCCTTTTATCCATATCTATATAGCAATAAGTAATATTTCTCTTACCTTCGATTTTATTTGCATTTACTGCTGAAGGTATTGTAACAGGTATTCCTCTGTGTTCAATAAATACTGTACTAACCATGAAAAAGATCAAAAGCATAAATATGATATCCGGCATTGATGCAGTTGATATTGGTGCTTTTACCGATTTCTTTTTACTAGCTATCATAATTTTTCCATTTTGAATTTTATTGTGCTAGGGATATTCTATTAATCTTGGCACTCTTTACTTGATCAAGCAATTCAATATAATTTTTATATGTTGATCCAGGAGTAACCTTTATAGAAACAATAATGGAATCTCCTTGAGCCGCGATTTCCCTGCTAAGTATTTGCAATCTATCTCTAACTTGTTGAATATTTACCTCTTCCTCTTTTCCTTTCTTTCCAAGAAGAACATCGTCATCGTCATTCAGAAGTATATTTACAACTCCTTTCACTTTGACACCTTCAGTTTGATCTGCCTTTTGAGGAAGGACAAACTTGATACCTTTCTCTGAAGATATAGTCGTTGTCACTAGAAAGAAAATAAGTAATAAGAAAGTAATATCCGCCATTGAAGATGCATCGAAATCCCCAACCTTTCTTTCAGGTTTTTTTAGCATTAGTCTTCTCTCTTATTTTTAGTTAGACTCTATTTCAACTAATGTTTCAATTAATGCAACACTAGTTTCTTCTAAGTCAAGAACTCTACTATCAATAATTGATTGGTATATATTCTGTACTGTTTGAATAATAATTGCTACAACTAATCCAAATGCTGTTGTTAAAAGAGCTTCAGATATACCACCAGCAACGATTGACGGTTGAATGTCGTTTGCTGCAGCAATAGCATCCATAGCTCCAACCATTCCCCAAACTGTACCAAGGAATCCAAGCATAGGTGCAAGTGAAATTACTGAAGACATCCATATCATACCACTATATAAGTAAGTTCCTTGAATTCCACCTTCGTTAATAACTGCTTTTTCAACATTATCAAGACCATACTTCATATTTTTAAGACCAGCGTTTATTATTTCTTCAACAGGTTTTCCACCCTGTACTAGTCTTAGAGCTCCTTCAGCTCCTTGTGAAGCTATTGCTTTCTTAACATCCTTCATTAACTCGCCAGCGTTTTTCCCAGTTCCTAGAAGAGAGAAAAGTTTGTAAAGGCTGATTACGATCCCGATTACAAAAAGAATTAGGATTGGCCACATAAAAGGTCCACCTTTAACAAAATATTCAGTCAT
>JAQIDB010000035.1 GCA_027858225.1 Candidatus Delongbacteria bacterium | reverse complement strand
GCCTGCATCAACCTTACAACTCCGAAAGCAGGTAAAGTATCCTTGAATACTTCTTCATCTATCTTGATATATTTCTTCAGAGAAAGAAGGTAATGATCTATCAATTCTTCCTGCATACCTTTATAATTTATCGTACCTGAACTGTAGATAAATGAGGCAAGATCATACTGCAAAGGTCCTTTTCTACCGGATTGAAAATCTATAAAGTAAAGTTTATTATCCTTAAGCATAAAATTTCTACTTTGAAAATCTCTGTAAAAGAAAAATTCGTTAGGCTGCTTTAAAATAATATCAATGATCTTGTTTTTGAATTCTAAGAAAATTTTAGGGTCATATTTTTTATAAAATTTTTGTAAAAAATGCTCTTCAAATCTTGAAGTATCAAAGAGCATATTCTCTCTATCAAAGATCTCTCTTTGGTAGCAGAATGAAAAATCGATCTTATCATAAAGAATATTCTGGATCTTAGGCAATGTCTCAACTACCTTAAAATAAATTGAACGAATAGATTCAACTTCACCTTTTAATTGAAGATCATCACAGTACTTCTTAACAGTATCATCACCGAGATCTTCAAGGATGTATGACCCCTTGTCATGTGAAACAATGATCAAACCCGGAACAGCTATCCCATGCTCTTCAAAAGTCTTTCTGAATTCTAAGAAAGCTTTATTTTCATCAATATTATTCCCGACAACACCAACATAAGTGCCTTCTGCGTGATGAATTCTAAAAATGCTTCTTTCAGAGTAATCTCCCTTTAGTTTCGTGATCTTAACATCGTGTAGAGAAATATCTTTGCAAAGTTTTTCTATACTATTCATAATCTGTATCGTCACCCTGAATTTATTTCAGGGTCTTTCTTTTTGTTAATTTAAAATAAATTTTCTAAATAATTATTTTCAATTGAAATAAATTTCTTTTCTGAAGTTGCTTTATCGGTTTTGATATCATTCGAAATCCCGACACCCTGTATAAAAATAATTTTACAATTTTGTGAAATTATTTTAAGATGTTCTCTGAATATCTTTGGTATTTTCTTATCCGAAAGAACTTTTCTAACTTTCTCAGGGTTAATTTTTCCAAATGGCTTAAAATCATTTTCAAGATCAACAATGGAATATTTTAGTTTCTTATTAACTTTTGAAGCATCGAAATAATATTCAGATTCTCCATCACCTGAGATAGAAATACTTGAAATATTATCCTTGGTGAAATTTGGACCTAAAATTAAAATATTGTTCCCGTAAACCTCAATTTCATGGCTATAGAATTCAAGTATATTATTATTCTTTAAGGCTATATGCTCTACGATTGATCGAATACTTTTACTATCAAGATTATAATCCATTTTCATAGTTTTCAAACATTGGTTAATAATAAGTTTCTGAATAACGACATTTTCTTTATCAAACATCTCCCTATTTAAGATCCAAAGACTTTTATTAAGATTTCTAGCATTGATATTATTGTCTAAGAACTGTGAAACAACAGTATTTAAATATTCATTAACTTCAGTGACATTCTGAGAAAGATTTTGAATAGAATTCTTGATATTCCGATTCAGTTCTTTTTCAATAAATGGAATAATATTATTTCTAATTTTATTCCTTGAAAACTCATCTTTAAAATTAGATGAATCAGTTACATATTCTATGTTATTCTTCTCAGCATATTGAATAATTTCTTCCTTCGAACTATCTAGCATTGGTCTGAGATATTTACCTCTGAACTTTTTTATACCTTCAAGACCATTTAATCCTGAACCTCTGAGAAAATTAAAGAACACTGTTTCGATATTATCATCCCTATGATGACCCAGCAGAATATGATCTACATCTTTTGCAATGGCCTCTAGGTGTAAGTATCTAAGCTCCCGGGCAGCAGATTCAGTACTGATATTTTTTTCTTTAGACAGCTTATTAACATCAAGATCGATTATCCTGATATCAATATCTGTATCTCGAAATTTATTTTCAATGAATTGTTTTTCGTTATTCGATTCTTCTCCACGTAAGTTATGATTAAAATAAATCACTTTAGGCGTTGATATTTCACCTGATCTGTGAAGTTGTAAAATTATATCAAGCAGAACAGCGGAATCAATTCCCCCGCTATAAGATACTGCTAATTTCAAATCAGTATTAAAATCAAGAACATTCCTGAGAGTTCTTTCCACTATTTTTTTAAGATCATTATCTCGCAAATATCAACTTCCCTTTTTTCATAACTGTTTTACCACCCAGAAATTTTAATCTCAAGGTATAAATATAAACGCCATTTCCCGGGATATCACCATCAGAATCTCTACCATCCCATTCACAATACTGAAACGCATCACCAACGTTAACAGGACAATCTTTCAATACTTTAATTTTTCTTCCATTGATAGTATAAACTGAGATCGTATATGAATCAATAACCGTAGCTCCATAAGCTGCAAAACCAAATGTTGTTCCGTTATTTTTTATTGGATTTGGATAATTAAGTAGATTCCCTACCCAAGCACTTGTAGTATCACTTTGACTTATAACCTTAAATTCTTCAGTTATTTCATTGTAGTTATTTGATGTATCCCATGCAGAAGCTTTAATTATATGCTTACCAGGGGTTAGATTAAACAATTGATATTTTGCATATCCTGACTTGTATGTGTCCAAATCATACTGAAAAAAGTCATTTAATTCTATTTGGTCACCATCAACGTCCATCATCAGTTTATGTCCAATACCACCTGAAGTATTTACTCCGTTTTCATCACTTATCTTGATAAAAAATGTAGGATTTTGACCGATAGGATCACCCGCAATAGAATTTAAGCTATTGTAAAAAATACTTAAATCCGGTGGAATAGAATCTATTGAATCTGGAGTAGCTTCTCCGGTAATACTTACACTCCCTGTATAACCCGAAAATTCATCTTTATCAGAGTTGTAACCATAGTAAACAATTTTTCCCTTATTTTCCCCGTAAGTAAGGTCTTTGGGTAGTATAAACTCCGTAATACTTTCACCGTCAGAAATAGTCGATAAAGCTGAAAGAATCACCTTCCCCGGAAGTGTATATCTAAGAGTATCATCATCATCCGTGTCCCAATGTTCGTCGTTAAAATATTTAACTTCCCTTTCCGAGTCAATAATCATTGTATTCATTATACCATTTTTGTTTTGTATCTCCAAAGAGTCTGGTATGTTTAATCTAGTTGTAATTGTATCTAATTTCAGGGTAACTAATCTAACCGTATCAGGCGCAGCAATTACTTCTTTGTCCTTAAAAAATCTTAGTGCCGGATCTCCTAACAACATATAAGCTGCAGAATTATCTCCTGGAAGCGACAACTTACCTTCCATCAAAGCTTCACCAATTGTTAATTTATTATTAATATCATTAAAAGCAGCACTTAGTATTCTACCTACAAGCCCTTCATTATTTCCAGGATGCGTGGCTTCAACAGCATTGATCAAACCAATACTACCTTTATTTCTACCAGTTAACATTTTTTCCGATAAAGATCGGGTATACGGATCATTAAATACACCGAAATCGCAAGTGGCTCCTATCTGAAAAAAATATTTATTGTAGTTATCCAATAATGCATAATTACTTGCAGTAAGTATCTTTTCATGAGCAAGTTGAGCAGGAGCACCATGTCCTACATAAATGAATAAGTTCACACCTTCTTCAAGCTTTCTAATAAGTTCATCTGCAGCTCTTGGTTTTAAGTATAAACCTGTTGATGTTGAATATTCAAATGGATATTCAGTCATAAAAAGTTTGTCCGTAAAAATAGTCCCCGGTATTCTAGGGACTATCAGTGATTCAACATTCTTTATATGTACTTTTTCGTTCCAGCTATTTGAGAATTCAGGATTATGTTCATCATCTCCAACAAGTAAAATTCTAGTGTTCATATTGCTAAGATTTTCACTATTGATATGACTTACGGTCTTCTCTATAATATTCTCAAGATCAGACAAATTTGTTACTGCAAATCTCCCAATTGACACATTCGGAGATGCGACAGAAGTAGATTTTAAGTTTGCATAGAAATCATCGGAGCCACTATTAACATCTGAAGGATATATCAAAGCTTTTTCATTTAGATTAAGAAAGTCTTTATAGTTGTAATTACCATCAGCTCCAATCAGAATGAATTCTGTCCCCCAGTTTTCAAACGCATATTTAATAAAATTACGTGTCGCTGAAGGCTCTTGATATCCTCTGCCAAACTCGTTATTAATATCATTAATATTTACAACCTTAATTGAACTTATTGGATCTTTTGCATTCAAATGTGCTTCGATCAATCCTCCATCATCATTTGAATAATAGTTGAAAAAATCGTCTGGAGAGATTATAACCATATCAAATTGTTCTGTAATTGAGTGAAGAGTTTCTTTCGCCGTATAGTCTATAACTTCAATATTTTGAGGAACTAAATATTCATCGTTCGATAACATGAAATGATTCATGGAATATATAGGATCTATAGTGCATTGGTCATTATCCAAAGTTGCGATCCTAACATTGTACGGATCAGTAATGTCAAATAGTTTTCTTCCCGATGCTTGGGATAAATTCATTTTATATGTTTGGTTAGTATCCATTTGTGAGACAAAATATTCGTTCTCATCATCTGCAGTTACGGTTCCTTTATAATGTATTTCAAAACCGTAAAGATACTTATTATAAGCAGTTGTAAGGTTACTTATCGACAAAGTATTAATCTGGTCAGCTGTAAAAATGGTCGCTGGGAAAGTTGTATTAAAATTAATTCCAACAGTATCCATATCTGTTGCATCATCATTATTTATTTTGTACTTCATTAACCCATAAGAAATACTTGCATTTAAGATCTTTAAAACAATATCTTGACTTGCATCAATATTCTTCATCGGAAATCCATAAGATACAGTCTGAAGTGGGTAAATTGATTTTGTAAACCAATAATGCTTATAGTGTGAATATAATACTTCATCTCTGTTATCATAAAAATATGATCTATCAAAACTACTAACTTCCAGATCAAAAGTTGATGCACTGGTAAGATCTTCAACTACCTTTCCATCTTTGATATCTCCAATACCCAAATCAATCCAATAATAAGAATATTCAGAATAATTGTTGTAATAATGTTCTAATACACTTCCTCTTTTCCAAGAATGATTACTTTGTGCATAGAATTCTATATAATCATTTGATTCAAAAACTCCATCTCCGTCCACATCAACTATTTCTCTAGCGATCTCATTTGCACCGTGGTAATAAATCGAGTCGGATGGATCAATACTTAAATCTTCTCCTGCACTTGAATAAACTTTGATTTTTGAAGTAAGAGTTGAACCTATATCAATACCATTATCAGATATCATTTGGCCGGTTACTCTGTAGATTCCTTCTTCTGCGATCTTCAACTTCAACCATTCAGTTTGTTTATCTAGGAAAACACTTGAAGTAGTTTTACTCTTTACGAATGGATTTACTTTTGAGTAACTAAAATTAAGTATTTTTTCTTCCAACATATCTGAAGTAACAATTGTTTTTGTTGGAATATGGGTAAAAGAATTATTAAAGTTTATACTTACTCTAACCTTTGATATCAGAGATGCACCATTCCCATTGAAAATTAATGGATATAAAGTAAGCTTATATAAATTGTGGTCTCTGATCCTTCCAATATATTCTATTTCAACAGATGATCTTTCTAAATCATTTCTAGATTTGGGTTCTTTATATTCCATAGTAATGATCCCACTTGGACCTTTTAAAGGACTCCTTGCAGGTATCAATCCACTTTTTATGAATTTCGAGATCTGTACATTTGAGAAATTCAGATCTACCTTTGAATTCTGTGGTGCTGAAAAATAATAAGATGTTGAAAAATATTCAGTCTCCGACAAATTACCTTCTTCTGCAAAATCATCCGAAAATACGAACTTTTTATATTTATCTCCTTCTATGCTTAGGTCTTTGACCTGATACTCATCAGAAATATCAAATATAAGAGAAAGTCCTGTCGAATTTGTTGATAGATTTGTAACCTTCGAATAGACTGAAAAAATAGTTAAGATCAGTGTAATAAATATTAGCTTCTTCATATTATTTCTCTGTATTAATTAGTTTTATCTGTTATTTGGGCTGACGTTTTACCAAATCTTCTTTCTCTATTTTGATATGAATCTATAGCTTGCAAAAAATCATATTTCGAGAATTCAGGCCATAGAATATCAGTGATATAAAATTCTGTATAAGCTATTTGCCAAAGTAAAAAATTACTAACTCTGAAATCACCACCGGTTCTAATCAAAAGCTCAGGATCCGGTAGATTTGCAGTATAAAGATATTTAGAAAAGTCTTCTTCTGTGATATCTTTTTTACCACTTTCAATGATGCTATTCACGGCATTGATTATTTCCTCTCTACCTGAATAACTTATAGCCAGTTGAAGAGTCATGCCTGTATTATTTTCAGTCTCTGAAATAATATCAACGATCGACTGCCTAGCTTTATCAGGCAAATCTTGAATTTCACCAATAAGTTTAACCCTTATATTTCTCTCCATTAGAGAATTAATCTCCTTTGCTATTGTGTTCACAAGAAGAGACATTAATGAATTGACTTCAAATTCTGGTCTGTTCCAGTTCTCTTTTGAAAAGACATAAATAGTCAGATGCTGCACACCGATATCAGTTGATATCTCTAATACATCCCTTACAGAATTAACACCTTTAACATGACCGTTAACCCTATTCATTCCCTGCTTCATTGCCCATCTTCCATTACCATCCATAATGATCGCAACATGCATAGGTATTTTGCCGTGTTCTTCCACTTTCTTTTGTAAATATTCTAATTTTAATTCCATTTATACACCAATTTTTATAGAGATAGATTATTCATTATTCATTATCTTTAATTTAAATTATAATACTAACATTGTCAAAGCAATATTTGCCTCGATATTATGTCATTCATTCTTTATACTGATTAAAGTTAAAAAGGTTTGAACATAAAACTTTTACAAATAAAAAAGGCAGATCAAATCTGCCTTTAATAATCTCACATAAAATATCTATTCACCTAATAATTTTAAAGTGAAGTAAACGAAGAAGTTCAAGGAAGGTTGGAATTATTCGTAGAGACGTACTACCAGTACGTCTGTAAATTCATAATTATAACCTGACGAAGAAATTCAAAGTTTAATTTACTTTAAAAATTCCATGTATTTTTGTGCTTCCTTAGCTCTACCCAACTTAGGTAAAACTCTAGTCAAATAATCTGCTGCATCAATTTTCTCTTTCGCTGTGAAAGATTCAAAGTTAACATCAAGAATATCAATCACTTTTTGCCATTTCTCTACTTCAAAGTAGAATCTACCTAAGAATATTTTTGCTTCATTATCATCAGGATTTAATAAAACTATTTTTTCAAAATTAGCAATAGCTTCATCTTGTCTCTTCATTTTCTTAAATGCAATACCTTGATTAAATAATACATCCGCATTATTTGGATCTAAATCAATTAAAAGTTTATACCTTTTTAAAGCTTCTTCAAAATTCTCTTTATCTCTATAGTATGCTGCTATTTTAATGATCGCTTCTTTATTTGTTGCGTCAAATTCTAGAATTTTATTTAAATATTCAAGAGCTTTTTCTTCTTCTTTTTTCTCTGTGGCAATATTCGCTAAATTAACATATAAACCTATTAGATTAACTTTATCTTTTATCGGATCAGCAAGCTTAATAGAATTTAGAAAGATTACTGCTGCTTTATCTTTATAATTCTCATGATCTTTGTCTGCTAGTTGAAGATATATGTTTCCAATAATGTATTTTGTAATAAAATCGTCATTTTTAATTTTGTCTGCCAGTTCAAGATCTTTCAATCCTGCTTTTAATGCTGCTTTAGCTTTTTCAGGATTACTTGCAATTATCTGAACAGCTTTGTTATAACGTTCATTAACACCGGTTTTACGCAGAAGTCCAAAAGCTTTTATGGACATATTTTTAATATTCGCTTTCTCGTAATTTGGATCAAGACTTTTTACTTTTGCAAAACTTTTCTGCATTTCGTTATAATTCTCTTCATCATTCCAAATATATCCCATCAGGTAGTAAGCTTCTACGCTTGTAGAATCTCTTTC
>JAQIDB010000031.1 GCA_027858225.1 Candidatus Delongbacteria bacterium | reverse complement strand
TGCAATTCTTCAAATGCAGAATCCAGTACATTTTCCACGGTTGAATTCTTCTGAACTTCAGGTATCTGATCAAGACAACTAATTTTGATATTTTTTCGAATAGATAAATATCCATCGTTGATAGATTCTCTACCTGATATGATTTTAAAAATAGTTGTTTTTCCGGTTCCGTTCCTTCCGATCAAACCTATTTTATCATTTGTTTTTATGTCAAAGCTTACGTTCGTTAATATTTCAAACGCACCGTAGGTCTTCTTTATATTTTTTAATCCTATGTCTATCATTTTGTATCTCTTTTGTGACTGTTTTAATAAGGTGAATTTAGTTTAATCCAATAATGACAACATAGAGATTGCCGTGAAATTAAATAAAATTAATTCATCAAATTCTTTATTCTTTTTGTGAAATGTGGTTTTGTGAGGTTGTAACTGTTTGTTGAATGTTAATTAAGCAGAATTAGGAATCCTACTCGGGATGGAATGTATTCTTTAAACTAAAGTTACAACTTATGCTTTAAATATTCTCATGGGAAAATACTCTTTTTAGTTTGCTTGTCTATATATGTCAAATTGATGATTGAGTTGAAAATATATATGTAATTAGTTTAAAAATCAAGATATTAATTGTTAAAGTTTTAACGATGTTTTTTTTGGAGGTATTTCTTTACGATATTAGACTTGTCATATTATAATTTTATTTATATATTTACATTCATCAATAAGACAAGCTTGTAATTAGCTACAAAATGATAAATTAAAAGTAAGGAGCACTATATGAAAAGGGGCGTTTGGATAATTTTATTATTCGTAACTATTTTTGCACTAAGCAGCTGTATGCAGCAAAATGAAAAGAGAATGAAAAAGGAAGACCTTAAGACTAAAGATGATAGATCAAGTTATACATTCGGGATAGATCTTGCGAGAAAATTAACTGCAAGTCCTGAATTTAAATTGGAAGCATTTCTTCAAGGATTCAAAGATGAAGCTACTGATTACCCATTGCTTCTAAGTCAGGAAGAGATCATGAAAATAAAGAATGAAGGTAAAGTACAGGTGGCTAAAAAAATGGAAGAAACTAGCGAAGGTATCAGTCCGGAAGAAAACCTAAAATTGGGTGAAGCATTTCTGGCTGAGAATAAAAATAAAGAGGGTGTGAAAGTAACTCCTTCAGGTTTACAATACAAAGTTATCAGAGAAGGGACAGGTAAAAAACCGAATACCACTAATACTGTTAAAGTTGATTATAAAGGTACTTTAATCAATGGAGAGGTGTTTGACAGTTCGTATGACAATGGCGAACCACTTGTGTTCAAATTAGGCCAAGTTATTAAGGGATGGCAGGAAGGTATTAGACTTATGCCTGTTGGAAGTAAATATGTTTTATATATTCCATCTAAATGGGCTTATGGTGAAAGAGCCTCAGGAAAGATAGCTGCGAACTCTGCATTGATATTCGTAGTAGAATTACTTGATATAGTGAAATAAAACTCAGGATAATAAATGAACTTAAAAAATGTGCTTATAACGGTAGTGATGATGTTCCTTTTCATCAGTTGCAGTAATGATCAAAAGGTAAGTGATTCAAAGGAAACAGAAACTAAAGCAACTGAAAATAAAAAAGAAGTAGTGGAAACAATCAAATCTACTGTTAATCCTATTGCCTTGATCGAAACGAACCTTGGAAATATTAAAGTTGAGCTATTACCAAAGATAGCACCTAAAACAGTTGCTAATTTTATTGGTCTTGCTACAGGTACCAAAGAATGGAGCGATCCTAAATCTAATCAGAAAGTTAGAAAACCATTTTATGATGGTTTGATATTTCACAGAGTAATAAAAGATTTTATGATACAGGGTGGATGCCCGTTGGGTACTGGAACCAGTGGTCCTGGATATAAATTTGAAGACGAATGTTTTGATACTACCGGTAAAGAATTAAAATCTGGTAAGATCGAGGATGATTTTATAGCAGGTGAAATGTTCAGAAGAGTTATAATGCCTTATCTTCAGAGAACAAACGAAGGCACAAGAGATAAAGAAATACAGATGATACTTGAAAGATGTGATCAGGTTAAAAGTGGTGAACCTATCATGGAATATCCTATTGAATGGTATCTGGAAAAGACAGGTCATAAAGCCAAATTTATTCCTAGTGTACTGAAAGCTCAGGTTAAATACGGAGTAATCGCAATGGCAAATTCAGGTCCTAATACCAACGGATCACAATTTTTCATAGTGACGAATAAGGAAGGCGCAAAATGGCTTGATGGGAAACATACTGTCTTTGGAAGAGTTATTGAAGGTATGGATGTTGTTCATAAGATCGAAAATGTAGAAAAAGATAAGGGTGACAAACCTGTTGAAGATGTCGTAATGACGAAAGTAAGTATTAAATAGAGACGCAAAGTGGTGCGTCTGTACTAAATAAATAAAATAGAGAGGATATAAAATGAAAAAATTATTGATCACATTATTATTTGTTGTAGGGATCATACAGCTTTTTGCTGCAAATCCAGTAGTTACTATGGAAACGAACATGGGTACAATTAAGATAGAACTATGGCCGGAAATAGCTCCTAAGACAGTTGCTAATTTTGAAGGTCTTGCAAATGGAACTAAAGAATGGACCGATCCAAAATCAAAAGCTAAGGTAAAAAAACCATTCTACGATGGATTGATCTTTCACAGAGTAATAAGTGATTTTATGGTTCAGGGTGGATGTCCGTTAGGTACAGGAACTGGTAACCCCGGATATAAATTTGAAGATGAATGTTATGAAGATGGAAAAGAAGTAAAGTCAGGTAAAATAACTGATGAAGCAATGGCTGGAGAAATTTTCCAACAGATGGTGATGCCATATTTACAGTCTTCAAACGAAACGACAAGAGATAAAGAGATTCAAGATATTTTAGATGCTTGTAATAACGCAAGAAGTGGTAAGCCAATTATGGCTCATCCGATAGAATGGTATATTGAGAAGACCGGTTTTAAAGGGAGTTTTAATGAAAAGAAATTAAAAGCTTCTGTTGATTATGGAACTATTGCAATGGCAAATTCAGGTCCTGGAACAAACGGATCACAGTTTTTTATTGTAACTAAGAAAGGTGGAACTCCATGGTTGAATGGTAAGCATACTGTATTCGGTAAAGTTATCGAAGGAATGGATATAGTTCTTAAGATAGAAGGTGTTGAAAAAGGTAAGGGGGACAAACCGGTTAAAGACGTAATAATGACAAAAGTGAGGGTGAAATAATGAAAAATATTATAGCAACGATGAATACAAGTAAAGGTAATATCAAATTAGAGTTATGGCCTGAAATAGCTCCAGAAACAGTTAATAACTTTGTTTCATTAGCAAAAGGTGAAAAAGAATGGGAAGATCCAAAGACAGGTCAGAAAATTACAAAACCATTTTATGATGGTGTTGTTTTTCACCGAGTTATTGATGATTTTATGATCCAGAGTGGATGTCCATTAGGTAATGGTACAGGTGGTCCGGGTTATCAGTTCGGTGATGAATGTTATGATGAGAGCGGTAAACTTAAAGCTGCTGTAGATTACGGTACAATAGCAATGGCAAATGCAGGACCTGGAACGAATGGTTCTCAATTTTTTATCGTAACCAGAAAAGCTGGTTGTGACTGGCTGAATGGAAAGCATACAGTTTTCGGTAAAGTGATAGAAGGATTAGAAATAGCTCATGATATCGAAAGTGTAGCAAAAGGATCTATGGATAATCCATTAGAACCTGTTAAGATAAAATCAGTTACTTTCGAATAAAATATAAAATTTAGAAAAAAGGTCGAGAATGGCAAAGCTTCTTAAAGGTGGTCCAATAGCTAAGAGCATCAGAAAAGAAATTAAAAATAAAATTTCAGAATATATTTCAAACGGTATCATTCCTACTTTGGGTGTTTTGATTGCTGGTGATGATGCGGCAGTCGAAGTTTATACAGGTATGATTGAAAGAAATTGTGGAAGAGTTGGTGCGGAATTTAAACTTTATCGTTATGGTGAAGATATTACTACAGAGAAGCTGGCAGATGAAATAACATCAATAAATAATGACCCTAAAGTACATGGTCTAATAATGATGCTTCCAATGTGGCCTAATATTAATGAAAAAACTATTCTGAACTCAATATCTCCGGATAAAGATATTGATGGTGTTCATCCTATCAATGCTGGTAAGAATGTTATGGGCGAAGAGACTTTTATCCCAAGTACTGCTCAAGCAAGTAAAGATATTTTAAACTACTCAGATATTGATATTACAGGTAAGCATGTTGTGATATTAGGTAGGTCAAATATAGTTGGTAAACCTCTGGCAAATTTACTTGTTCAGAAGGCTGATGGTGCAAATGCAACTGTGACAGTTTGTCATTCAAGAACGAAGAATTTGAAAGAGCTCTGCAGTTCTGCAGATGTATTAGTAGCTGCAATTGGTTCTCCAAATTTTATCACAGAAAAATTTACTAATCCTGATCAGATAATTGTTGATGTAGGTATGAATGAATCTAAGGATGAGGAAGGAAATTATCTGCTTCTGGGAGATGTTGATTTTAATTCGGTAGCTGAAAAAGTTGCTGCGATTACACCTGTTCCCGGTGGAGTAAGTCCTTTAACGAATACAGCACTTTTGAACAATCTTTTAAAGGCTGTTAAAATTCAAACACAATAATAGTCAAATTTTGTGAACAAAGAGGAATTTAGTAAGTTTAATCACTTGCGATACTAATAAATTGGAATAATAATAGGATCAAAATATGAAATCCATGAGCATACAAAAAATGATAATAGCACTATTGCTGATACTTATATCAACTTCTGCTTTTTCTAGACCTTCTGAAGCCGGTGTTATTTTCTTAAATATCTCTCCTGGAGCAAGACCTACGGGTATGGGTGATTCTTTCGTAGCTATTGCAGATGATGCATCTGCATCATGGTGGAATCCAGCAGGTTTAGGGCGTCAGAGTGGTAGAGAAGTTACGATGATGCATGCAAGTTGGTTACCTGGATTTGGATTTGATGATCTTTATTACGATTTTATAGCTTATAAGCAAGAAATCCCCGGACTTGGTACTATTGGTGGTCACATAATCTATTTTTATCTAGGAGAGCAAATAAGAACTGATGAGTCTGGTACTCAACTGGGAACTTTCAAAACTTATGAAACAGCAGCAACTTTGTCTTACGGAACTGATATTTCAGATGATCTTTTCATTGGTATAAATACAAAATTTATTTATTCTCACTTGTCAGATTATGGTGCGGGAAATGAAAAAGGTTCTGGTACAGGTCACAGTGTTGCGATGGATCTAGGATTATTATATCAAACAGATTATGATGTTGACTTTGGACTTTCTATCACTAATATGGGACCAAAGGTTTCATATATTGATTATGAACAAGCTGATCCTTTGCCAACAAACATGAAGTTTGGTTTTGCATATTACATGTTCTATGATGATTTTAATTCATTAGTATTAACTGGAGACATGAATAAACTTTTAGTTAAGAAAGGTGAAGATCTTAACGGTGATGGTGATATTGATGATGATGATGAATGGAACCAGACTGATCCAATCTACAAAGCTATCTTTACTTCATGGACAGATGCTGATGGAGTGAAGGATATTATTTGGGGTTTAGGAGCTGAGTACTGGTACAATAAAATGATCGGTCTTAGAATGGGATTTTGGAACGACGATATGGGTGATATTAGTGCTTCCACATACGGTTGTAGTTTAAGATATGATTCTTATATATTTGATTTTTCTTATCTGGATGCCGGTGAAGGACATCCATTGACAGATACGATGAGATTTTCACTTAACATTGGTTTTTAATTCAACTGGCTGATAAATGACTAATAAATTTTTAAAATATCTGGGGATCGCAGTAATTTTATCTTTCGGTTCTCTTTTTAGTAAAACGGCAATAGATCTTTCAAAACTGAATTCAGGAATTTCTTCTCAGAAAGCTTCAAACTTAAATGTTTTAGCAATTATGGTTGAATTTGAGGAAGATACTCTAGATTATACTACTGGTAATGGTACTTTTAATTCAGGATACGAATATCCTGATTCTTTGCTTTTAGATGCAGTAGATCATAATGTTGAATATTTTACAGATCAGCTTACTTACGTGAAAAATTATTTTCAATCGGT
>JAQIDB010000003.1 GCA_027858225.1 Candidatus Delongbacteria bacterium | reverse complement strand
AAGATTTGTATAATTTCAAACCTATCGTTGTTGATGAACTTACTCATAAATTCTTAAAACTTTTTAAGATAATACTTGATCGCAAAACTGCGTAAAACTCAAACTATAAGATTTACTTTCCTACGAGGATAAAATGACTTATATTTATGAAAACGATGACCGTTACTGGATACCATGTCTATTTAGAGCCCAAAAATTATAAAAAAGTAGATAAAAAAAAGGGTCTAAAAGAACAGTGAATGTGTTATTTTAATTGTGGTTGTATCAAGGGGTTTGCTTAAATAAACTGAAAATTTAAGATCAGATAGCTCTGTAGCTATGATATCGGCGTTTATTGCAATGGTATTATACATTTGTTTAAGAAGCTCTCCATTGGTCTTTATACCATTACCGACAATGGTCAAGGAGTAGCACTGTTTATCATTATTCGAGCACTTTTCAGTGATCATTATATTATGGTTTTCATAGGATTGGAATAACTTTATCTTTGAAATATCAGTGGAAAAGAGCGATTTGTTTTCAACAATTTCGTAAGAGAGTTTATCATTGTAAACGAGTGCAGTGTATTTGTTTTTATTCAAAATATCGTTAGAGATGATAGTTCCAATGTATCCGGTAGAACTATGACCGGTAGATATTTTAATATTCAACCTTTTTGCATACTCAACAGCAGAATCTTTAAGGACTTTTGCTCCAGAGGATGCAATTTCCAACATTGTATCATAATTAAGTTCTTTTATCAACTTTGCATCCGGAACAATTTTAGGATCGGTTGTATGGACACCTGCAACATCACTGTATATCTCACAATGATTGGCATTTAAAGCAGCAGTAACTGCCACCGCTGTAGTATCTGACCCACCTCTTCCAAGAGTAGTAATTTCTTTTTTTGTGCTAACTCCTTGGAATCCTGCTATAATCGAGATATGATCTTCTTCGATGGATTGCTTTATGCGATCACCTTTTATCTCTAAAATGCGGGCATTTTGATGGTTACAATTAGTGATAAGTCCTATCTGAGAACCAGTAAATGATTGAGCAAGTCCGGGTCTAATAGAATTTATAGCGATACTCATCAACGAAACAGATTCTCTTTCACCGATAGAAACAAGCATATCAAGTTCCCTCAGGTCAGGGTTACTTGAAAGATTAAATGCTTTAGATCTAAGTCTATCAGTTGTATCACCTGTCGCAGAAACGACAATGACCAATTTATCTCCAGAGTCATATCTTTCAATGATCCTTTTCGCTATAGTTTTGATCTTCTCTGGAGAAGATAGGCTACTACCGCCATATTTTTGTACTATGAGCATAGTTTTCCTCCGCAGGTTTAAACCTGCGGTTATGGGAATTAAATCCCGTTGGGATTATTCCCAATCAAGAATTACTTTACCACAATTTCCTGATTCCATTATATCAAATCCTTTTTGGAAATCTTCTACTTTGAAATGATGCGTTATTATCGGAGAAAGGTCAAGTCCTGCTATTAACATTTGTTCCATTTTGTACCATGTCTCAAACATCTCTCTTCCGTAAATTCCTTTTAGAGTTAAAGCCTTGAAGATAATATCACTCCAAGCAACTTTTGTATCAGAAGGTAAAATACCTAATAGTGATATTTTAGATCCATTATACATATGTGCAATCATATCATTAAATGCATGAGGTGAACCTGACATTTCAAGTCCTACATCAAATCCGACCATACCAAGATCATCCATAACATCTTTGATTTTCGTTTTCATAGGATTTATTGCTCTGGTAGCACCCATTTTTTTTGCGATATCCAGCCTGTAATCACTTATATCCGTAACAACAATATGTCTTGCACCTGCAAATCTTGCTATAGCAACTGCCATGCTTCCGATCAGTCCAGCACCGGTAATAAGAACATCTTCACCGATTAATGGGAATGATAAAGCCGTGTGAGTTGCATTTCCAAACGGATCCATGATAGCCAGATAATCATCTTTGATACTGGTATTAACTTTCATTACATTCTCAGCTGGAACTTTCACATATTCAGCAAAAGCACCATTTATATTTACTCCGATACCTACGGTGTTTTCGCAGACATGTTTTTTACCTCTACGGCAATTTCTACAATGACCACAGGCAATATGACCTTCACCGGTCACTCTTTCACCGATTTTGAAATTCTTTACACCTGCTCCCATTTCAGCGACAGTACCAACATATTCATGACCGATCGTCATAGACACAGGAATAGTTTTCTGAGACCATTCATCCCACTTATATATATGAAGGTCAGTTCCACAGATAGCTGTTTTCTTTATTTTAATAAGAACATCATTTATTCCTATTGTAGGAACGTCCACTTCTTCCATCCACAAACCCTTTTCAGGTTTAGATTTTACAAGAGCTTTCATTTTTGCCATTTTTTCCTCGTTATAAAAGTTTATTATTATTTCATTTTGAAAAATAAATACATCTTAAGATAAAATCAATTTAATATTTATACGTTTTTCGAATGTGTTGTTATAAAAATATATTAAAAATTCGTTTTATAATTCGTAAGAGGAACGCATTCCTGCGTTCCCTACGTAACACATCATTAAATTATTTAAATATTTTTTAATTTATTTTCAAAATTCGAGCAAAAGGTCACTATTTGACACTTTGCTATCACTATATTGATACAAAAAGAAAGATACAGGAGTAAATTATGTTAGCAAAGATCAAATCAGCAGCAGTGTTGGGTTTGGATGCATTCGAGATTGAAGTTGAAACACATTTGGAAAGAGGGTTGCCGGGTCTTTCATTAGTTGGATTGCCTGATCCAACCGTAAAAGAAAGTAAAGATAGGATAAATGCAGCGATAAAAAATTCAAATTATGAATTTCCTTTGAAAAGGATTATAGTCAATTTAGCTCCTGCAGATATAAAGAAAGAAGGATCTTCCTATGATCTGCCGATCGCAATTGCCATATTAACAGCTTCAAACCAGATAGAAAGTGAAAATATGAATGATTATATATTTCTTGGAGAATTAGCATTGGACGGAGGATTAAGACCGATAAAGGGAGCGCTTCCGATAGCAATTTTAGGCGAGATTAAAAAATACAAAGGCATTATTCTTCCGAAAGAAAATGCATTTGAAGCAGCAGTGATAGAAGGTGTAGATATTTTGCCGGCAGAGAATTTAAAGCAGGTTGTTGACTTTATTAATGGAGATGAAATTATTGAGCCACTTAAAATTAATATTGAAAATCTGTTCGAAGAGTTTAATAAATGGGATATTGATTTTCATGAAGTAAAGGGTCAATATCATGTAAAAAGAGCTTTGGAAATAGCAGCAGCCGGTGGACATAACCTGATCATGATAGGTCCTCCAGGGAGTGGAAAATCAATGCTTTCTAAAAGATTTGCAACTATATTGCCTAACATGACACTTCCCGAAGCTTTAGAAACCACAAAGATATACTCAGTTGCAGGATTATTACCACACAACAAAGCTCTAATGGCTACAAGACCATTCAGATCACCTCATCATTCGATCTCAGATGCAGCATTAGTCGGTGGAGGTAGAATTCCGAAACCCGGAGAAATAAGTTTAGCGCATCATGGAGTATTATTTCTTGATGAATTACCCGAGTTTAAGAAAAATGTACTAGAAGTAATGAGACAGCCTTTAGAAGACAGAGAAGTAACCATTGCTAGAGCAGCATCTACATTGAAATTTCCTGCTAGTTTTGTAATGGTAGCTGCTATGAATCCATGTCCGTGTGGATATTATGGAGATCCTACCAGAGACTGTACTTGCGGTGAAACTAAAATAAAAAGTTACTTGAGTAAAATTTCAGGGCCACTATTAGATAGAATAGATATTCATATAGAAGTTCCAGCAGTGAAATATGAGGAACTAGCTCAGAAAGAAGAAGGTGAAAGAAGTGATAAAATCAGAAAAAGAGTTATTATTGCTAGAGATATTCAGTTAAAAAGATACTCAGATGTAGATATTTTTTCAAATGCATCAATGAGCCAGAGGCATATAAAAAAACATTGTCAACTTGATAAAGCTTCAGAGAAAATACTGAAAAGAGCAATAGAGTCTTTATCGTTGTCAGCCAGAGCATATAATAGGATACTCAAAGTATCAAGAACCATAGCTGATCTTGACGGAAAGCAGAATATAGAAATATCTCACATCAGTGAGGCGATTCAATATCGTAGTCTAGACAGGAAATACGTATAGAAGTAGAAAAGTCACATTGAGTTTATCGAAATGTAAGACTTTATTTTAGTCAGGTACGACACTTCAATAAACCCTGTGTGACCTGACTAATATTGTAGTGGAATAAGTATCTATATTCTATTATATTAAGCATAATGGCTTAAATTAGTTAAAGAATTGGAGAAAAATATGAAGAGTTTTAGAATGAATGATGGATTTTTCTTAGTACTACTACTGCTATTATCCGTTGCATTTTTGAAATTGATCGGCATATTTATTATCGATATTTTTCTAGCAGTCGTATTATACATAATGTTCAGAAAACCTTTTACATATTTATTAAAGAAGATGAAGAGTAGAAAAAGAGCTTCTTCCATTACGGTCTTAATTGTTTTTCTTGTTGTAGCGATCCCTTTGTTTTTCGTTGGAACGATGGTTTCTATTGAAGCGACAAACAGTTATCAAAAATTAAAAGTGGACCTCCCAGAATATCAGGAAATGCTCTCAGTCGAATCAGTAAAAGAATACGCATTAAAAGTACCATTTGTTGGAGAGAAGTTAGCTGAACAGGTTAAAGCAATAGACTTTGAACTAGTTAAAGAGATGAGTTCAAAAACAATTATGTCAGTAAGTACGTATATCTTTAAATTAATTCAGGCAGTATTTTTTAATGTTACTTCATTGCTTATGCATTTATTGATCATACCATTTTTATTGTTCTATTTGTTTTACGACGGGAAAAAATTGGTATCAAAAATACATGCGGTTTCACCGTTTGACAGGAAAGATGAGCAAAAAGGGATGAATGAATTAGTGAAAATTACTGATACAATAGTTATTTATACATTTTTAATTGGAGTTCTTGAAGGTATTTATGGAGGTGTGCTTTTTTCGCTTCTAGGTATTGGTTCCCCTTTTTTCTGGGGAATATTAATGGTTGGATTATCTATGATACCAGTAGTAGGAGCGAACACAATTATAGTTCCTGCAGCATTAATTCAATTTGCAATGGGAAATTATGGTAACGGTTCTATTTTATTATTTCTAGGCGCAGGATTGGTCATAGTAAATCAAAATATAATCAAACCAAAACTTACTGGTGATAGAACTGGATTGCATCCGGTTATAATGTTCATATCCAGTCTGGGGGGTATTGCATGGTTAGGTATCGTAGGATTTCTGGTAGGGCCCTTGATAGCAGCATTATTCATAGTTGCATGGAGTCAATATGCGATTAAATTTAAGTCAGAGACAATAACTTATTAAAACCGATTTAAGTTAGAAACAATAATTTACTAACACTTATTTAAGTCAATAACAATAACTTACGAGCACTTATATATTGAAAGCAATTTTAAAAAATATTTTACCTTCATTGATAATAGTTTGGCTATTATTTTTCATAGAGCTTTTGGTGTCTGATGTAGATCCGGGAGGTCTTGGAAAAATTTATTGGTTTCAACAGCTTAAGATATTTATAACTTATAGCATTTTAGGTGCTTTAGTGGGTGGTATAAGTGCTGGTATTATTACTTCGAAAAAAAAGAGATATAAAAACTACATTGAAAACAGCTTCAATAAGCAGATCTTAAAGATTTTAAAAAATGTAAGTTATTCTTTATTGCTTATTTTCATACTGATCAGCAGAGAGATCATTAATCAACCGGCTTATTACAAAACTACTTTTCTGAATGATAATTTCTTTCTGAGCCCTTTATTTCAATTTTTAGTAAATCATTTTTCTCCACTATATTTTACAATATTTTTGATCGTGATTCTAGTAATGTGTATTCATAATATATCTTCAAAAATTTCATTACATGATGGATTTTCAAGAATTGCAGGCTATATAATATCTATGGCTGGGATTATGCTCATAATGTTTAATTATGGTTGGGTGAATGCAAACGAAGCAGGTAAAAAGAATATATTATTTCTTGGTGTTAAAGGTCTAAAAAACACTCAACTCAGCAGATCATTTCTTAAAGATTACAAAGGTTTTAACGATATTATCTCCACAAGTTATAATTTTGAGAACTGTTTTACTTTGTCAAACAATCCGAATTCAGCAGTTTTATCACTACTAAGCTCTCAACATCCAGAGAAACATGAGTTTCTTGATGGGAACACACCGTACGATCTGGAAAATAACACGATACTCTCAAATCTGAATAAAAATTCAGATTACAATACATCTTTTATCTCAGATAGAGAATTTGCATTCACAAATTATAAAAGTTCAAATAATTTATTATTTCAAAAACCAGACAAAGAGAAAATTATAAAATCTCTTTCACTTGAAGAGCATAGCTTAATTCCTATAGCCTGCAATAATCAAATTTTTATAAATTTATTCAATGAGATATTTTTTCTTGACGGTTATCAGGATAGAACTTATTTACAGAATAAACTACTTGATCGGATCAAAAATAAAAATAAGTCATTTGCTTTGATGTACGTACTTTCAGATAATAATAAAAATTTACCTTATCCTTATTATAAAATGATCGAAAATGAAAGTTTTGAAAAAGCATATTTAACCTATCTGGATGATGAAATACAAAATATTATCTCTACACTGAAAGATAGTAAAAAATTTAAAAACACTTATATAGTGCTATTTGGAATTCCGGAAGGAAAAATGGGACTTGAGAATTTAAATTATAAAGTTCCTTTATATATCAGTAATCAGGAATTTAAAAGTGAAAACACAGTACGAAATAACTATACTTTAAAAGATGTTATTCCTTCTTTGTATGATCTTCTAAAACTCCCAAAAAATTCACAATTCGAAGGTATTTCGTTATTTAAAACTGAATTTAAAAGGCAAAATATAATACTGACAGATTGGCAAAGTTCTAATTACCTTCTAAATTCTCCGTTAATTCCAAGAGCATTGATCAGAGGTGATTATAAGTTGAATGTTAAGCCGTTGAATGATAAAGTTACTTACGAGCTTTATGATATAAAATTTGATCCATTTGAAAAAACAGAGCTAAGTTTTACAAAGAAGAGAATATTGAGCAGGATGATCCAAATTTATGAGGATAAACTTGAAGACGAATTCGGGTGTAAGATCATAAATGGATATGCGTTTAGGTAGAGCACCTATTAATTGATCCCCAATATAAATGTTTTAATAATACACTAATGTTAAAGTCGTTCGGACCCATAGATGATTACGTTGGTGCCATTTTGCCAAAGTTGTAAAAGTTTACAACGTTTCGGTGGCATAGCCGAAGTACGATAGCATTTTGGTTTGCTGCTGCTATATGATCTATGTTTTGTTCTTTGTTCCCATAGGATCAGGAATCTTCTGAACCGAAGTTCATTGCACCAGCCAAATACCCGGTACTCCACGCAACTTGAAGATTATATCCACCAGTTGGGCCATCAATATCTAATATTTCGCCGGCAAAATATAGATTGTCTATTACTTTTGATTTCATTGTTTTGCGGTCTACTTCCTTCAAGTCTACTCCACCAGAAGTGATAATCGCTGCTTCAAAACCAACAAGCCCTTTGACACTAAGCTCAAAGCATTTTAGGAGTTGAGCTAATCTTTTTCTTTCAATTTTTGTCACTTCATTCGCTTTCTTATCTTCTTTAATTCCAGATAATTCAATAATGACTGGGATAAGTTTCATGGGGAGCAGTTTGTTGAGGCTGTTTTTGAAATGCCTGTTATTTTGCTCGTCAAGATCTCTTTGAATTCTTCTGTGCAGTGTAGGGTAATCAAGTGTAGGTTTGAAATCTATCCTTATTTTCAATCCATCTGCCATGTTTTTGCCTATATTCTTACTCAAATCCAACACTATTGGGCCACTTAAACCATTATCGGTAAAAAGCGCTTCACCAAAACGCGAATCGAGTTTACGGGTTTGCCATAAACTTATCTCTACGTTTTTCAAAACTAATCCTGCAAGTTGTTTAACCACATTCTCCCTTACAATAATAGGGGTAAGCGCTGGGTTTGGTTCTATCACAGTATGCCCTATTTGTTTAAGCCATTTGTACGCATCACCAGTAGAACCGGTCCGGGGATACGATTTTCCACCAGACGCAAACAAAAAATTGTCGGCAATAATCTCTTCGCCGTTCCGCAGAACGACCTTCTCTATTCTTGTTTTATTTCTGCTATTGATACTGGTGATTATCTTTTCAACAGGACTGCCAAATTTGACATCTGCATTGTTATCTTTCAAATACTTCATCAAACAATCAACAACCTTTTGGGCGTTATCGGAGGCAGGGAATACTCTCATGCCTCTTTCTACCTTTGTTCTTAGTCCGTGATTTTCAAAGAATTCCACTACATCCTTATTGGAGAACCTGCCAAAAGCATGATGCAGAAACCTGCCGTTCTTGCCAAACATACTGATCATTCTTCGAAGATCATTGTCGGCATTTGTAATATTACATCTGCCTTTGCCTGTAATTAAAAGTTTTCTTCCTGCGTGCTGATTCTTTTCGAGCAGAACAACACGGGAACCTAGTTCTGCTGCATGTCCAGCCGCAATCATTCCAGCCGCTCCAGCACCAATTATTGCTATGTTATACTTTTCGTTTTTCACAAATCGATTTCCTATGTTTTCTTAAAAACTTACGAATCCTGTTTATATCAAGATAGAGACATTTATTGCCCCTAACGGTCATAGCAAAAAGCGTTAAGCCAAGACAAGTAGGGTATTCAAGTCATTTTGCTAATGTTGTGTTTAGTTGTTTTGATAATCTTGAATAACTTGTATGATTTTCTTTATTACATTATGTGATTTATTCTTAGTTTCCGAAATGTCATCTGTACAAAATGGAATTATAAACTTACCTAAAGATATCGTTTTAGATGTCTCACAGTATTTATCGAATAATAGTTTTATAATTTCAGTATTGTTCTCTTCTGGACCTTGACAAGTAACAATTAGAATAACTGGTTTACCTGCAATAAGTGATATCATTTCCATCTCAGAAACTGCCTTATCTTTACCTTCGATAAATTTGAATAAAGAAACCTGTCTGTCTAAGAAAGTTTTTAACTGAGAAGAGTAAGAATGTCCATACAAAGGTGTTCCGTAAATAATTAAATCTGATTCGATAAGCTTTTCCAATAGATTGTTTGCATCATCTTTTTGAATGCATGATGGTTTATCTAATACTTCTTGGCATTTCGAACACCCCAAACATCCATTGATATCATAATCTGTAATATTAATTCTTTCGATTTCATTATCATTTGTAATGAATCTTTCAATAGTATTTAACACTTTTGCAGTATTTCCCTTCTGTCGAGGACTTCCTAAAATCGAAGTTATTTTCATATATTCCTTATTCTGTTTATTTAGCACAATTTTTATTAACAATTGAACACAACATTTGGCTACCCGCCAAATTGCGGGTATTTCTACATTAGAAAGAGTCTCTAGTTGCGGATAGCCGCCCAAATCGGGGGTATATGCGAATGTTTTACTGTTCTTTATCGAATTTTATATTATCAAGCGGACTTTTGATTTTATCGAACCCTTTCTTTACTTATGTATGTTCTTACTTGGTAAGTTAAAAAGCTACATGATTAAATACTAATTGTCAAATTGTTTTATATTTGGATAATTTCCTGTGAAAAAAAAATCCTGAAATAAATTCAGGGTGACTGATGAAGGGTATTTATGGATATCCGAATCAAGTCCGAATATGACAGATAGTTTTACGCTTTCCCATTCTTTAAATATCCTTTTACAAATCTTGCGAAAGGGATTAGGAAAACACCAACTGCTGCCGGAATTAAAATATTGATAATGAAAAGCATAAAGCCAGCAGAAACAGCTGCTTCTTTCGGGAAGTTCAACAAGCCAAAAATATAAGCTGCGGTACCTTCTCTAACTCCGATATCACCAAGACTGATAGGTAAGAATGTTTTGATCAACATAGCTGACCAGACACCGATATAAGCGAGATGAATATCTATTTCCCCAAAGGCGAATATCAATAAAACAAACTGAGTTGTGTAGACTAGGAATAAAACAAGTGAGAATAATGAGAGAGTTCGGGCGTTTGATCTAGTGAAACTCTGAATTCCATCATTGAATTTCTCAAATCGTGAGCTAGCTTTGAAGAAATTATTTTTTATGTAAGATACAATTAGTTTTATCAAGGCTGGATGTAGCAGGACAAAAATTAAGATTACAGCAACGACCATCGTAATAATTAAAAGATTGAACTGCATAAGCGATGAATCTGTGAAGAATAAGTGTGGTAAGAACGGAATTGAAATAACTCCAAAGACTATCACAGGCAGTACATCATAGATCTTCTCAAGTATGCTCATACTCAACAGTTTAAGCTTATCCACATTGCGAATGATGAATAGTTTTCCGAGTTCACCAACTTTCCCAGGTGTAATAAATCCAAAGCTGATACCAAGAAAAACAGAAGTTAAGATCAACTTTGATGAAGTTTTAGTTTCCGAGACTTTTCCTATCAAATATTTCCACTTAATAAATTGAAGAAAAATATTCACAGGTAATAACAATAAAGCCCCAAAAATAAAATTCTTATTTGAATTGTTGAAAATGAATTTTAATTTATCAGAATCAACGTCATAAAAAATCACAATTATTATTGTAATTGAAATGATCAGTTTTAGTATTAGGATATTTCGTTTATTAAAGATCGTCTTCATATCTACCAAATATTCCCCGGATAAACATATTTTAATCCACTTTTTGTCCCAATCTCCATTGCTCTGAAAATGGTTTCCTTTGAGGTTATTGATTTATCGGTCATCTTATAATCTGGATGAAAAGCCGAAACATGCCATGGTACATCCGAACCTAAATATGTAACAATAAACTCAGCAATTTGTTTTAATTCTTCATCAGAATCATTAAAATCAGGTATAACCAAAGTTGTAATTTCAAGATGGATATCAGATTTCGCAAGAAGTTTTAAATTTCTTAAGACAACATTTATATCGCCACCCGTAAACATTTTACAATTCTTAACATTAAAGCATTTAAGATCAATATTGCAGGCATCAACCCAGGTTTTCATATCTTCAATAATAGTTTCTGTTTGAAATCCATTACTTACGAAGATATTTTTCAATCCTCTCTCTTTTGCCAACATACCGATATCTCTGGCATAAGGATAAAAGATAGTAGGTTCGTTGTAAGTGTACGAAATAGAAGAACAATTATTTGTTAAAGCATTATGGACTATTTCTTCAGGAGTATAAGTTGTAATACTTTCAATATTTTTTATCTCAGATTGACTTATTTGATAATTTTGACACCATTGGCATTTGAAATTACATCCATAAGTTCCCAGAGAATAAGTTTTAGAACCTATTTCAAAATGAAATAATGGTTTTTTCTCTATAGGATCAACATGGACAGCAACTGGTTTGCTATGAACTAAGCAAACCAATGAGCCATCAACATTCTGATTGACCTTACACTTTCCAATAGCGTTTTCTATTAAAACGCATTTGTGCTCACAGAGTGAGCATTGGATAGTATTGTGGTCTATTTCTGTACAGTATTTCAATATTATTCCTTTGAAAACTCAAAACGAATATTCGTTTTTAAGTGAGTGAACAAGAATTTTGCTTCAGAAACCATTGGAATCTCTAGACTGAATACAAATGTCGGGATATCCTCTTTCACAGTAACAGAAAGGTTCTTAATCATTACATGACCGAATGAAGCATCTCCTTCATCTGCGATTTCTTCAGAAACAGTTCTGTTGAATTCATCTTCCTCAGTTTCACCGGATAAATGAAGATTCATATTATAAACACTCTGATCACCAAAATTAATTGATTGGAATGGTATTGGCTGAATATTAAGTAATGTTGAGCTGATCGAAGCATTGAATTTGGCCATAGATTCATAATCTATATCATTTGAAGCTAATTTTACCTTGTAAACACCGATTTTTACTTTAGTGCCATCTTCTAACTTATTTGTTTTTATTCCTGCTGATACAGATGTTATTGTTCCTGTAAATTGTTCGTTAACCATTTTTTTTCCTTTTGTTTTAAAATTTAAATTTTATCCGAATGAGCCGAATTTCAACAAATAACCCTTAATGAATTTTTGAATATCACCATCCATTACTGCTTGAGTATTTCCTGTCTCGACACTGGTTCTGTGATCCTTTACTAAACTATATGGATGAAATGTATATGTTCTTATCTGACTTCCCCATGATATTTCCAATTTATTTCCTTCGATTTCTGCTAATTTCGCTTTTTCTTCATCAAGTTTTTGCTGATATAAACGGGCTCTAAGCATTTTCATAGCAGCTTCTTTATTGAAAACTTGCGATCTTTGTGATTGAGACTGTGCAACAACACCGGTGGGAACGTGTGTTATTCTAACTGCCGAATCAGTTTTGTTAATATGTTGTCCACCTGCACCAGATGCTCTGTAAGTATCTATTCTCAGATCTTTAGGGTCGATCGTAACTTCAATATCATCAACCTCAGGCATTACATAAACAGAGGCAAATGATGTATGTCTCTTATGAGCAGAATCAAATGGAGATATTCTGATCAACCTGTGAACACCGATCTCTGATTTAAGAAAGCCGTATGCATATTCTCCCTTAACTTCCAACGTTACAGTTTTAACTCCGACAAGATCGCCGGGCAAGAGTTCAATTTCACTGTATTTCAATCCATTCGCATCAAAATATCGCGTGTACATTCTTAAAATCATATTAGCCCAGTCCTGAGCTTCAGTTCCTCCGGACCCAGAGTGAATGGTAAAGATGACATTTTTCGTGTCTTCAGGGTTTGAGAGCATTCCCTTTAGTTCCATGTCATCAACAATCTTTAGAAAGCTTTCGAAATTATCATTAAGTTCTTTGATGATATCCTCTTCAGATTCTTCCGGCTCATCTTGCAGCATTTCAAAAAAAACATTAATATCTTCTTTGAGATGTATTGCTTGTTTTATTCCATTGACCCAATATTTTTTCTTAGTTATTTCACTGAAGACCTTTTCAGAGCTTTCTCTGTCAGAATAGAATCCTTCTTCCATGGTCTTTTGCTGTAATTTTAAAATTTCTTCTTCATATTGTTCAAGATCAAAGATGCCTCCTGATATTATCAAATCTGGAAATAGTTTCAGGTAGGGTAGATTTAATATTATCGAGCATTGAGTTACCTCAGAAGTTAAATTTCCACATATGTATATCAAATTTATAACAGATGTATAAGTGGCTTATGAATATAAAAAAATATTTTAGTAAATGAAAGAGAAAATAGGTCGAATTTTGTCAAATTTCAATGATTACAAATGCTTGAGCGAGTTCTTTTATATGGGTGATCGATAAATGTACATTTGTAAAATTATTGGATTCTGAAAATTCTTTTGATTTCCCATACAATTTAAAGCTTGGTTTACCTAGTTCGTCATTATTAACTTCGATTTCGGAGAATGCCAAACCACCTCTCCATCCTGTCCCAATAGCTTTGAAGAAAGCTTCTTTTGCAGCAAATCGGGCTGCAAAATGTTCATATTTATTTTTTTTGCTGTTACAATATTCAATCTCATGCGAAGTAAATATTTTTTCACTGAAACCAGGAATGGTTTCTATGCTTTTTTTTACTCTCTCAATTTGAATTATGTCCGTTCCAATTCCGTATATCATAACCTATTCTTTTCCATTTTCGGGGTTATACAAGTAAATATTTTTTTCAGATATCTTACCTTTGACAGCTACATGGATATCATTTTTATCTATAATTTCCACATATTCTTTATGATAACCTATTTTATCTTTAACATAAACAAAGCTTAATGAATCTTCAGAAAAAACAGATTCTATAGGTATATAGTCCATGTTTTTATATTCATTTATAATGATTTCACATTTCGAAGTCATACCTGGTTTCATTTTGTCATCAGCTCCAACAACTTTAATAGTAACATCGAATATCTTAACATCTTCATCAATGTCAGAATTTCTAGCCAAACGTGCGATATCTCCAATTTCACCTTGATATGTTTTCTCGCGATATGCATCCAGTTGTATGTTTACTTTCATACCGACATCAATCTTTGATATATCAACTTCATTTACACTTGTCTCTATCTCCATCTCAGACAAATCAGGTAATTCGATTAAAGCTTGTCCTCTCCAAGGAGTATCACCCACCTGAAGTTTACCCCATCTTGAACCTTTCCATACTTTTGAGTAAACAACCAATCCATTTTCAGGCGCAATGATCCTCAGGTCATTTAACTCATCTTCCTTTTTTTCTAATTTTAGCTTCACTCTTTTGTGCCTGGACATCAATGCAGATCTTTCGGAAGCATTAGTGACTTTCTGTAATTTTAGCCTTTCTTTAACTTCGGTATAACTATTTGCAGAAATTTTAAAAGATAATTTCTCTTCCTCTTGTCTAGACTGAGATTCAAATTCGATCTGCTTAAGTCTCATTTCAGCGAGTTTGTAGCTGGTTTCTGCATTTTCAAGATCGATCTCAGCTTGCAAGATTAGGAATTTATGATTTGCATCTGATTTTTCAATGTCAGAGTTAAGTCCATCAAGTTCAGTTTGTATAGATTCTATTTCTTTCAGCACATTATCTGCATCGAACTGTAATAAGAAATCTCCCTTTTTTACAATAGACCCTTCGGGAATTATCTCCAGAATTTTTGCTGTAGATCTTAAGGATCTTGGAGTACTGACCACGACAGAATGTTTTGCTCTAATCTCACCTGTTTCAGTTATACTCACAATAAATGGACCGTTCTTTACTGCAATGGTTAAATCACTATTATTCTCTGATTTAGAACAAGAGATAAATTGCAAAAGAAGAAATATTGTTATTATTATTGTTGATTTTTTCATAATCTCTATGGATTCGTTATATCTAATAATTTTTTATTAGGAAATTCCTTTTCATATGAACTTCCATCTGAACTTCTCCAGATCAAAGAAGAAATAGTAGGATTCTTTTTACCTGTATTAAATACTATCAATCCGTTAGTAAATCTACTTGGAGAGATTCTTTTTCTTTTTAGTACTCCAGTGTAATTACCTGAAATAGAAGCTTCCTTATCAAACTTATATGCGATATTACTATTATCATATAGTGTAAATTGTTCGGGAGAAATAATGATATTATTAGAATAATCGTTATAGAATCTTATTTTAAAAGCTGAATATCCGGTTTGGGTGTTATGAAATATCTTCCTTATTCTAAAGCTAAGATCATGATCTTTCATGGATTCAAACAGTAATTTTTCCAAGATATCATTGTTTAGAATTTCAGCATTTTTATTTTCAGAGTTAAAAACTATAGAGTTTTCAATTAATTTCAAACTTTCATTTAGTAATATTTTATTTCTACTATTTTCCTGCCATTGAAAGAATAATTCTTTACCTTTTTCGTAATATTTGTCTGATAATTCTATATTTAGCTTATTCAATATTTTTTTAGCATCAGAATTATCATCTAAAAGGTAGACAGATTTTTGGATAAGATCATATCCTTTTTGGTACTTTTTTTTGAGATCAACGGATCCTTCAAGATCTCCTAGTTGAACTAATTTACTACCTAAAAGCAAAATTGTATTAGCATATTGATTTTTCACTTTTGGTTTTGTTTCTTTGTTATATATTATCCCTCTTTCTATGTTTCTCTCAGCTTCGTCCAGATTGTTTTCGTCTATATACTTAGATGCATTTTTAAAATAACAAAGTGTAAATTTAATCCTTAGATCTTCATTCTGATAGTCTTCAGTCAGCATTTCTTTGTACACTGCCAAAGCTTTTTCGTAATTTCCTGTCTCTTCCAGCTGTTCAGGACTAACACTACAGGATGATAGGAATAATAATGTAATAATAATTAGAAACAATTTCATTAGATGTCTTATTTTTATTCAAAAGTTAATTCTAGTTCACTTCGAACTATCTTTTTAAGCTCCGAAGTAGTTATTTCGTCAAAGATAAATGTAGAAAAGCCTTTTTTCTCAACTGCAAAAGCTGTATTCGCAGATCCCCTAGGGAATAGTGGAAGCAGTACTTTTTTTGCATTTTTGTATTTACCGGATTTATAATCCATGTATTTTAAACCGATTTCGCTTTCTGTGATTAGATTATCATCTTTATCATATAACCTCAAAAGAACTCTTTGTCTCAACAAAAAATCGATTAAGACTTTATTTTCGCTTTCATTGGAACTTAAATAATACATTCCCATGTTTGCAAATTTAAGGCTACCTTTTCTTTTTTTGATCTCTTTAATCAGTTTCTTTTTAAATAATTTTTTGAAATTTATTTCATAGGCAACGATCAATGAGACAATGTTTTTATCATCTTCATCATACTTTTTGGTTGTAGACAAGTGCCTGAAATGATAACCATCGTTCAGTAATTGTCTTAAAAAGCCTTCAACTTCATTATCTTCACTAAAAACTTCTTTTGAAGTATTTTCCACAGGTAAGTCCAATGCTCCTACGAGTATGAATTCATCATTACGACTGATAACTTCTTTATATAATTGTTTGATTGGAGGATAAATATCAAATTCACCTTTGTAAGATTCTAGCTCATCAACCAAAAGGAAGTATTTATCGGGATCATCAGAGTCCCAAAGCTTATCAGCATAATAATCTAACCTGAGAAATTGATAAAACATCTTGTTATCATTAATGTTAAATGGATTGATAGTTTGTTTATTAGAGTCAATCGCAATTAAGATGTTTCGAGTGATTGCATCAAATAAGCTGAGTAGGCGATCTGATCTACCATTAAACTCTTTTTTGAGAAGTAGTCTTTTCTTATCCTTTGAATAGACCTGTATATTTATATCAATTGATTTACCTCTGATGGTAAACTCACAGTATATTGTATAATCAAATTCAAAGTTTTCCCAATTATCGAAAAATTCTTTTGATGCTAAGAAAAAGTTACTATTCTTAACCAATAAATATTCTAATTCATTTGATTTCTCTTCATCAAGGATCTCGATCTCAGAATTTTTAATATTCTCAATAACATATTTTTTGAAAGATAAAGATATAAATTCATACCTGCTTTCCTTTACAGGTTTGAAACCCGATAATATTACAGTTTTTGCATATGAGTTGAATATGGTTGAAAGTAAAAATATAATTATAAGTAAGTAGCGCATGAATAACCTCTTTAATATGTTAATTGTTATCACAGATAATACCTAAGATAGCTGATTTTCTAACTTTTTGCTATAAGATTATTTTTTAGTTTCGGCGATATTCACACGAAACAAAAGTAATGGTATTAAAGCTTGAGATTTAGTGGATTAATCATTATTTTTAATTTCAACAACATTAGAACTTTCAAAGGAGTTTTTAAAAATGAATAAAATAGAAACATTTGAACAATTTATGGCAACTACCAAAGGTGCGATCGGAATAAATGATTTCTTAATCAATATTATAATAGCAGCTATCTTATCTGGATTACTAGGGTTTATTTATGTTAAATTCGGTAAATCATTATCAAATAGGAAGCAATTTGCGGCGAATTTTATAATGATAACTCTCACAACAATGGTTATCATTACTATCGTAAAGTCATCTTTGGCGTTATCTCTAGGTTTGGTTGGAGCGCTTTCAATCGTGCGTTTTAGAACGGCAATAAAAGAACCTGAAGAACTTGCCTATATGTTTCTTTCAATCTCAATTGGACTAGGAATGGGAGCAAGTCAAACGCAGATAACTGTAACTGGATTTGCATTTATTGTGACAGTAATTATTCTTAGAGGATTTATACAAAAGAACGATAAGAATGGTAATTTTTTCATTACAATCAATACCCAGGGGAAAGATTTTGAGTTGCCAAAATTGACCAAAATTCTTGAAAGGCATTGCAAAAAAGCTGAATTAAGAAGAATTGATGACCAAGAGAATGAAGTTGATATTGTTCTCAAGTTAGAATTCGGACGATCGGATGATATTGAAAATTTAAGAAAAGAGTTAAAAGAATTCGATAGTAAAATTAAGATGAGTCTTTTTGAAGATAAAGGACTTGTATGATACTTTTTAACAAAAATAGTACATTAGTAAAACATTTGTTAAACACAGTATTCAATAATATCAAGAAAATAAAACCCATGGGTTGGATTTTCTTGATATTATTGTTAGTGGCTCTAGTATTATACTACCGAATTTTCACGAAAGGTGAGATGACATTTGAAGAAGAAATGTTGCATAACTCTAAATATGTTGAAGCACCTATAATGAATATCGATATTAAATTTAAAAATTATCAAAATCTACTTTACCAAAGAAATAATGCGTTAGCTTTTAGAGGTGAAAAATCCTTTTTTTACTATGGTGAAAAATTTGAAAAAGTGCCTGCTAAAATAACATATGAAGGACATACGTACAAAGCGAAAATAAGGTTGAAAGGATCCAGGAAAGTACATTTTAGGGACTCCACAAGGATGTCTTTAAGGGTAAGTTTAAATGGAGAAAAAACAATATTAGGGATGAAAACATTTTCTTTACAAGATCCAAAAATGAGAAATTATATTTATGAATGGTTATTTCACGATTTGTTACGAAAGGAAGGAATTATCGCTATAAATTACAAATTTATACATCTCTACGTGAATGGTATTGATAGAGGTATTTTTGCGATTGAAGAGCATTTTGAGAAAAGACTTATTGAAAGATATGGTTACAAGGATGGACCAATATTTAAACTAACTGATGATGGAGACGGTGCATTTGAAAGAAGTACTGAACCATTCAAAAAAAAGAAATATATGAATGAACCATTTGTAAAAACGACCAATAAAGCCCAAGATCTTTTACTTGGATTGCTTGATAAAAAATATAAAGTAAGCGAAGTAATAAATTCCCAAAAATTAGGAAAATATTATGCGATTTGCGATTTCTTTAATATTTATCATGGTGGATTAGTTAAGAGTATCAGGTTGTATTATAACCCAATTACTATGAAATTTGAACCAATCGGCTTTGATGGTCACTTCGATGTAACAGCATCTCATTTCATAAATGGATCACTTCCACAAAATTTGGGACCTTTTAGTAATATAATTGATATGATACTAAAATTTCACGAGGTATTATTTTCCGATAAAAGAACAAGTGATGAATTATTTTGGACAGAATATATAAAAGCATTGAAAGAATTTTCATCCATAAAATATGTAGATAAGTATTTTTCAGATATAGCTGAACCACTAACCCACAATTTAGCAATAATATATCAGAATTCACCTCTGGAAACGGATTTGTTTAATGCATATAAGACAAACCAAGAATTCAAATTTTCTAAAAGATTTATTATAATGCAAGCTAAGTATATTCGAGAATTATTATATTTGAAAATCAGAAGATATTATAATTTTTTTGATGGATATATAGATGGTTCTGTGTTAAATAAAAATGAATTGAGATTGAAATTTTCCAACAACTACCAATTACCTTTAAAACTTAGTAGTATTGTTATAAATGATTCGTTGAAATTTTTCCCACAAAAAGATTATTTTATACTTCCCAGTAGATATAAATTTATTAGAGATTACAGTGATTATAAATTCGTGTCCAATTTAATTTTACCATTAAAAATCGATAGTTCATATTTAGAATTCTATATTCCTGGAATTGATAGTATTTTAACTATTGACGTTCCAGTTGTTACAGATAAAGTTGTAAAACATAAGAATGATATAGTTCGTAAGCCAATTGATTTTGTAAATTATGAAAAATATTTTATTATAAACGAAAAAGAAAAAGAGATTACATTTAAGTCAGGAAAATTAATCATTACCAAACCACTTATATTGAAAAAAGACTATAAAGTGATAATTACGAATGAGACTGAGTTGGTGTTTCAAGATAGTGCATTTTTATTCAGCTATTCTCAGATTTTAATTCAAGGAACTGAAAAGAAGCCGGTAAAGATAACATCAGATTATACCGGGGGTATAATAGTTCTAAATTCTAGAGATACCTCTCAAATCGAAAATGTGATTTTTGAGAATCTGTCGTCCCCTAGATTAAATGAATGGAAATTAACAGGATCCGTAACATTTTACGAATCACCGGTTATCATGAAAAATGTAGCATTTAAAAATAATATCAGCGAGGATGCATTAAATGTTATTAGATCTAATTTTAGTTTAGATAGTGTTAATTTTGAAAATACTTCTTCTGATGCTTTTGATGCAGATTTTTCAAACGGAACTATTACAAATACTAAGTTTGTAAACTGTGGAAATGATGGTATAGATGTTTCGGGTTCAGAAATAACCGGTAAAAACCTTGAAATAATAAACGCGGAAGACAAGGCTATAAGTGCTGGAGAAAGGAGTAGTCTTGAATTTGAAAATCTTAAGATATTGGATTCTGAAATAGGAGTGACTTCAAAAGATAAATCGGTAGTTAAAATAGATGGTATTTTTATAAAAAATACAAAGCTGGGATATACTTCTTTTCAAAAAAAATCTGAATACGGTAGTGCTGAGATCAATGTTGTTAAATCTATAATGGAAAAGGTTAGGAAAGAGTTTTTGATAGAAAAAGGTTCGGTGTTAAAATTAAACGGTAAAAAAATAGATGGCACTTTAGAAAAAGTATCAGATATATTATACGGAAATGAATATGGCAAGAAGAGCATTCGATGAGATATGAAAGAAAAATACCTATAAGTGGTTACGATATTCAGGAAATAGAAAATATAATTAGATTACATCCAGCATGTTTTAAGGAGATATTTCAAGAAAGAAAAGTGAATAATATTTATTTCGATGATTTTGAAAACAATGCATTTCACGATAATATTTCAGGTATGATGGATAGGGTGAAATTCAGAATTAGATGGTACGGTAATACTTTTAGCGAAATTGATTCTGTTTTAGAAATAAAGATCAAAAAAGGTCTTGTTGGAACCAAAAAGACCTTTAAATTAAATAGTATGACCGTAGATAAAAAATCATCCGTATTTTCTTTACAAAAAGCCTTACTTTCAAATGATTTACCATCAGAGCTTACCAATCGCATCCAAACGAAGATACCAGTACTCTTAAACTCTTATGTAAGAAAATATTTTCTCTCTTTTGATAAAAAATTTAGAATAACAATAGATAACAAACTTAAGTATTTTAATATAGAGGAAAACGGAAGCAGGATGAATTGTCATACAGATAAAAATATTATAATCGAATTGAAATATGAAGCTGAGGAAGATGTTTTTGCCAACGAAATACTGTCAAAATTAAAATTTAGGTTAGATAAGAATTCAAAATTTGTAAATGGCCTTGAACGAATAAATAATTATTAATTTAAAAATAGTATAAAAAA
>JAQIDB010000018.1 GCA_027858225.1 Candidatus Delongbacteria bacterium | reverse complement strand
CTTTTTTTTTCACATGTGGCTAACGATGCCTAGATTTTAGGCGTCCCACTTGACTTTTGGCACTAATTCCATTGAATCTATAGTATGATTAGTAATAAATTATTTTTCTAAGTCTAGATCTATCATCTTTATTCCATCTATCATGTAATCTTTTTCTTTTATATTCGTTATCTCTTTCATTTCGTTCAAAGTTTCTTTTATTCTATAAGATTGCTCTTTTATTATTTCCAGATTCTTTTGAAATTTCTCATTTTTGGGTAAAAAGGAAGATAGTATTGTTGCCCTACCAATAATAACTCCAAGTGGTGTATTTATTTGATCATTAGCTGTAACAGCTGCCTTTGTTATTGATTCCAAGGCATTTTTCGCTAATCTTTCTTTCTCGTATTTTTCCACTTCTGTCATATCCTTATTAATAATGATGGAACCAATGATATTATCATTTTCTAGGATATGAGTAATTGTTGCAGAAAAATGCACCTTGTTTCCATCCTTATTTCTTGCATAGCATGATATATTGGCTGTGTTTTTTCGAGACAGAATTGCTCCTTCTATTTTTTTATATGAATCATCTTCATAAAATTCATTTAATTTACCTCCAACGATATCTTGAGGTTTAATACCTAATAAATCCAAAGCACTGTTTGATTTTTCAATTATCAGATCTTGGTTAACTGTGATTAATATCTCTCCGACATTATCAATAATTTTCTCAATGAAACTTTTTTCAAATTCTAATTCCATAGTTCTTTCTTCAACCTGCTTCTCAAGAGTTAATGCATATTTCTTATTTTCATCCAATAAATCTAGATTTTCTAAAGCAACAGCACACTGATTCCCAAAAAATTTCAATATTTCTCCAGATTCAGTATTGAAAATACCAGGGATAGTTCTATTTTCCACATATATAATACCAATTACCACATTTTCTTTAATCATAGGTACGCACATTATTGATTTAAGCCTAAGATTAATTATACTTCGTTTAACTTCATATTCCTGATCTTTTAAAGCATCTTTAATAATGATAACTTCCTTGTCTTCTATTACCTTATTGATCACTGTCGAGGATATTTCTTTTAGAGAATCTTGAGGAGTTTCAGATTCCATATTTAAGGTATAGGAAACTTCAAGTTCGTTTGCTTTGTTAATTAATATTAAATAGCCTCTTTCAGCACCTGTTAATCTTATTGATTTTGATATAATCAATTCAAAAATTTCTTCTCTATTGTATGTGGTCATAAGCTTTTCAGTAACACTCAAGACTTCTTGCAATTTCTTATTAGCAGTCTCTTCATGTGTTGGCACTACATTTCTAAGATCTTCAATTTCAGCAATATTATTAAAAAAGCTTTCTTCACTACTGATTGAAAAGATATCACTGTCACTCGCACTAATTTTACGCTTTTCACTTGGATTGTCGTTCAATTTTTCACCTTCTTGTTATCTTGCATTTTATTTTGCAAATTTAAGTTTTTAATTTTGTTGCATTCTTCTTTGTATACTCGTTAATAACTTTATTGCTGAAGTTCTATCATTATTAATATCGCCATTTATAATAGCATCCACAATTTCTTTTTTTACCAATCCGATGATTGGTCCTTCTTTTTCTCCAAAACATTCCATTATATCCAAACCATTTAAAGGTGGTTTAAAATTTCTTAACTTATCCTTTTCTTCTACCGCTACTAATTTTTCGGAAAGCTTATCAAAATTTTCAAGATACTTATTCAATTTCTTTTTGTTTGAAGTTGTTATATCCGCACGGCATAACAACATGAGATCATCAACTAATTCTCCTCCTTCAAACAAAAACCTCCTTACACCAGAATCTGTCACCTCTTCTTTTGTGAGAGATATTGGCCTGTGGTGCAAAGCTATCATTTTAGAGACGTAATCCGTTACTTCATTTGGCCATTTCATTCTTTGAGCAATTTTTACAAACATTCTCGAACCTTCATCATCATGCCCGTGAAAAGTCCATCCAATTCCTTTTTTAAAATACTTGGACTTTGGTTTTCCGATATCATGCATCAAGGCAGCTAATCTGAGTTTGTAGTTTGTAGTGCGCTTTGAAATATTATTCAATACTTTCAATGTATGTATAAAATTATCTTTGTGTCCGATACCATCTTTAATTTCTTGACCCTTAAGCGCTGAAATTTCTGGAAATACTATTTCAAGTAATCCAGATTTTTCGAGTAAAAATATACCTTTTACAGGAAATTCAGATTTTAATATCTTAAAAAACTCATCCGTGATTCTCTCTTCTGATATAATGTCCAGCCTAGAAGAATTCTTTTTTATTGCTTCAAAAGAACTCTTTTCAATTTTAAAATTTAATTTTGAAGCAAATCTTATAGCTCTTAACATCCTTAATGGATCATCTGAATAAGTAATATCTGGATCAAGAGGTGTTCTAATGATTTTTTTTTCAATATCCTTTATCCCTTCATAAAGATTAATAATTTCATCCATCGAACAAATATTTATTGCGAGTGTATTTATAGTAAAGTCTCGCCTGGACAAATCCTCTATCAAACTTCCTCCTGACACATCTGGATTCCTTGATAATTTATTATAGCTTTCTTTTCTAGCGGAAACAAATTCAATATCAAAACTTCTATAAGTTAATTTTGCAGTTTTAAATCGCGGAAAGATAACGACCTTCTTCCTCTTTAGTTTAAAGGCAACTATCTTAGCAAATTCTATTGCATCACCTTCAACTACGAAATCAATATCATTTGACTCTTGATTTAACACAATATCCCTGACATACCCACCGACCAAATACGCATTGATATTTTCCTCAATAGATACATTCCTGATAACTTGTAAAATATTTCTTTCTACTATCTTATCTTTCATTAGGGTAAAATACGAAATTAAAGTACCCATTGTCAAGTTACCTAATCATTATTTCATTACATAAATTTATTAGTTATTTTTTTACTGCTAAAAGGATATATTTTTTACTTGACAAGCTTGACCGGTCTTGTTAAATTGTAACGAAATGAGAGCTTTCAGGTTGAAGCATGCTTTCATTATTAATGATAATATAATAATTAATATAGAAAAACGGAGATTTTATGAAGAAGTTAATAGCTTTTGCCTTAGTTGCACTCTTTGTAATTATTGCAAATGCTCAACTTGAGAACGGAATGTCTCTAAGAACAAGATCTGAGATGTATAATATGACGGATTCTGATGGGAATCCATCTATCTACTACGATTCTCAGCCTTGGCAAAGATTGACAGATATAAGGTTTAAACCTTGGATTAGTTATAGGAAAAATAAACATCTTTCCGCAACGGCCGTCTTTGAAATTGGAGATATACAGTTTGGAGTTGATGGTGGAGCTCTTGAAACTGATGGAATTAACATTGAAACAAAAAACATTTATCTTGATATTTCTCCGGATAAGAACAACAACATTATTTTGGGTTTGCAACCATATAGAGACTTTCATAAAGTAATTTTGGACACAGATCTTGCAGGAATTTCATGGTCAAATGTATTTCAAACAAAATACAAATCAAAATTAGCATGGTTCGTTCCGGTTGATGATGATGAAGGTATTCTAGACGGAACCACTTACAGTTTTGGAAAATCATTATTGATCGCTGATTTTGACTACACTATTGATAAAAACATTAACGTTGGTTTTAATTCTCTTTCAGAAGTCGTAAGAGAAGAAATAGATAACGCTAGTATACACGAAACGAGTATCAATCTTTGGTTCGCTCCATATTTTTCTGGTACTTTTAACAACTTTCATCTAGAAGCTGTTATTGCTGGTAATAACAAGAGACCTGATGAGAAGTTCGGAGCAGAAACTTTGGGTCTTTTATTCAGTTTAAAGACAAACTATAAAATTGACAAAAAAACAACTGCTCGATTTAACTTCTTATTCCGTGATGGTGATAATTCTGCAGAAGGTGGATATGATACTTATAAAAGCTATCAAGATATGTCATACTATCAAACTGGGTTAGAAATTCTTACTGAGGGTGGATGTGGTATGGATAGGACAGACTATAATGTATTTAGCCCTATCAGTAGCTTTCATGAAGTTGGCATAATACTTCCTTCGATATTCTTCGATTATAAATTAAATAAAGACGTAATTTTAACTTTTGGCGCAGGACATGCAACAACTCCTGTTGAATATCTACAAGTTCATTGGGATGGAATAACTCGCCCTGAATCTTGGATTGGCACAGAGGTTGACTTCAAAGCTAATATCAACCTATATGAAAAAGTTTCACTATTACCTTACTTAGCTGTAATGCTTCCAGGTGAATGGTATGATTTCACTGGTAAAGCAGATTTATTCTTAAAAGTTGGTATGACACTTAAAACGAAATTATAAAAATCTAAAATAAAAAGGAAAACACTATGAAAAAGTTTGTTTCAATCTTGGTTCTAGTGTCAATCGCAGTAGCTTTTGCTCAAATTAAATTTGGTATGGACATGAGAGTTCGTTCTGAATTACAAAATTTGAACTCAACAGATGCAGACACACAGATCTACGATAAAAGAACCGACCTAAGATTTAGACCATATGTTGATTATAATATCAACGAAAATCTTTTTGTTAAGGCAGTATTTGAAATTGGTGATATCCAATTTGGAGATACACATAGTACAGATGCTTCTGCTCAAGGTGGTGGAATTGGGACTGATGGGGTAAATACTGAAACTAAAAATCTATACCTTTCCATTAAACCTAGCAATAATCACAAAATTACGATTGGTCTTCTATCTTACCAAGATCCTCATGGTTTTATTTTCAATGCAGATGTTGCAGGTATACTATGGAATGGAGAATTTAATAAGTACTCTGTTGATCTTGGATGGTTTGCACCTTTTGATGAAAATGAAGTTAATGAAGGTATTGATACTTACAGTTATGGAACAACATTTTTTGCATTAGGATTAGATTACAAATTAAATGAAAGAATTTCTTTTGGACTATCTAACTACTTAGTTTTTGACAGAAACGTGTTAGATCAACCAGATCCTACAATTACTGTAAATGAAGATGAAGTTAGTATATTTATTGCACCAAGAATTGTTGGTGATTATGGTAAGATTAAATTTGATGCTCAGTTTGTAGTGAATAACAGATATTATGATTTTGATGTCGTAAGTGGAGATGCTGCTTCTTTTTCTCCACCACATGCTCCTGATAAAACAGGAACTGGTATGAGTGTTAAATCTACATTTGAAGTTGACAAAAAACTCACTATTAGAGCTAATTTCTTGTATAGAGGTTGTCAAACAATGTATGAAAATTTTGAAACTTTTGAACAATTTTATGATACAGGGCTTGAAATTATAAATCAAAATCCCGTTGGTATTGATTACAAAGATCCAATGGATTTCGAACTTTTCGAACAACTTGGTATTGCTCTTCCAGCTGTACTAGTTGATTATAAAGTTAGAGATAATATTATTCTAACTGGTGGTCTTGGCGTATTTATGTTCGATCAAAACTATGCTAAAGTTGCTGATACAATGTACATGGGATCAGAATTCGATATCAAAGCTAAAGTGACTTTGTATGATAATCTTAATATCATACCTTACTTTGCACTTTTCGTACCAGATGTAGGATATTCAAGGGTTATGGACTTAACAAATCCAGATCATCCGGAAGATCTTATTATGAAGTTAGGAACTACTCTTAAATATTCTTTCTAGTATTGGAAAAATATCTATAAAAAAAAGCGGACTTTAAAATCCGCTTTTTTTTTATGTTATAAATCATTAGTTCAATTCCGATATATTTCTCAAAGTTGCTAATCCTACTTTTTCATTTCCCCAAGGAATGATTGTAATCGTAATCTCCATCTCGCACATTTTACCCTTTTTGTCTTTAAAGCTAGCATTTTCTAAAATATATCCATAGTTTTTCAATCTTTTAATGAAAATTATTTTTTCTGCGTCATTCATCTCTTCATAAAATAGCGAAAAGAAACTGTTCCCTATTAAATTGCCTCTGGTATAACCTAAATTCTTTTTTACAGCTTTATTTATATTTATGATATTTCCGTTATATATATCAAAGATAATAATAACGTCTAATAATTCATGAAATATAGTAGTTAATCTTTCTTCTGATCGTTTTAATTCTTCTTGATTAAATTTCTCTTTTTTAATTCTATGTGAATCCTCAATAACTTTAACTATGGAAGGTAATAATCTATGAAGATTATCTTTATAAATATAATCACTTGCCCCATACTTTAAAGTTTTTATAACTTCTTCTTCATCAAATGATCCAGCCAAAATAATTACTGGAATACTTGAATTGATATCTTTTACAATTGAAAGAACTCCAAAACTATCAATATCAGGTAGATTATGATCAGCTATTACAACATCATAATTCATCGTTCTTATAGCTGTTTTAAACTCATACTTGCTTTTTACATGAGTTAGATTAAACGTAAAATTACCCTCAGCAATAGTCATTCTGATTATATCAACATCTAGTTCATCATCCTCTAAGTAAAGTATCGATATGGATTTTATATTTTTCATTAATGATCAAATTATTATTATTGTTGACTAAGATTGCGTAAGTATCTTTCTGATATTTTATATTTATACTTCTAGTTTAGAACTAAACGAGGACCGTAATATAAGGTTGATTCGAAATAAAATCAATCTTATTGAGAATAATAACTTTTGAACTATTTTATCATGGTTTCTTCATAAAATAAGTATTCTCCAAAAATAATGCTAACAATAACAGGATCATACCTGGAAATAAAAATTTTTCATACTTTTCATTGAACCTTTTATATGATTTTATCTTTATCTTAGTTTTCTCTAACTTATCTATTTCTTCATATATCTTTTCTAGTTTACCTTTATCCTGTGCTCTGAAGTATTTACCTCCAGTACCTTCTGCAATTCCTATCATCATTTCTTCATCGATCTTAAAATCAACTTCTCTAAGTCTTGTATTTCCAAACATATCTTTGAATGGATATGGTGCTCGATCCTTACCAATACCTATAGAGTAGATCCTGATACCTAAAGCTTCCGCAGCTTGAGCAGCTGTTTCCGGTTCTATTTCACCTTTATTATTTTCACCGTCAGTAAGCAATATGATTACTTTGCTTTTGGACTTACTATCTTTAAGCCTATTAATTGAATTTATTATAGCTGTACCAATAGCTGTACCATCTTCAATGATACCCATTTTTATTTTATCGGCTAATTCATAGAGTATATTGTAATCTGTCGTTAGAGGGCATTGAGTGTATGATTCTCCTGCAAATACAACAAAGCCTATCCTGTCATTCTGTCTACCTTTGATAAACTCTTTTGCTACTTCTAATGAAGCTTTGAATCTATCCGGTTTAAAATCTTGAGCTAACATTGATGTTGATATATCCAAAGCTATTACGATATCAATACCTTCCGTTATAGTCTCAGAAGATTCGGTAGTAGATTGCGGCCTAGCTAATGCTATTATAAATAATGATATTGATAGAACCTTTAGAGTATAAGGAAGGAAAAACAATCTCGTTTTGATAGATGGTTTAGCTTTCTTTAACGAACTTGTATTTGAAAATCGCAAACTAGGATTCTTTTTTCTTGAAAAAAAATAAATTATTGCTATAACCAATAGAAAAAATAAATAAAAATACTCGGGATTATTAAATTTAAACATTGTTCCTTTTACTCTCTTCTTTAAGTTTATCTACTAATTCATAAGCAAAATCTAAAAATCCTTTTAATTCTGCTTCCATAGGGATAAATTTTGCAAATTTTACATAATCTGTTATTTCCAACAACTTATGCATTCCCTGTAACAATTCATTCTTTTCTATAAATTTAACTATTTCTTTTTTTAATTCCCCAGTTGGAAGTTCTGCGCCTGGAAAAAGATATCTATCTTCTATAAATAATCTAGTTATCAATGATAACTCAGCAGCAAACTCTTTAAAATTACCTTTAGACAGATAATTTTTCTTCTTGAGCTCATCCAACTTTTCAAATGCTTTGATGTGAGCTGGTATTATTACTACTTTTTCTTTTATTTCTAGCTGAACAGCACCATTTTTCTTTCTTTTTATAAAAAAGTAGATTAATATAGCTATTACAATTAAAAGCACTATAAATGATATTATATATTTTTTCTCTGTAACTGATAATTTATACTCACCTATGTCTTTAATGGGCAATACCATCTTTAATGAATCCAAAGGCATCGTATTTTGTTTACCCGTAGAATCTATATATGAAACATTCCCTTGTAAGATTGAATGAATAACGATCTTTATAGAATCGCTGCTGAAATTTTTTATTTCTTCATTTATTACATAAGAAAAATTTATTGGGCCAAAATTCTGCTCTCCCTTTTCACCGAATACAAGATATTCGTTAATAATAGTCTCCGTTACTATTCCATCCAATTCCGTCTTCAACTTTGGCTGAAATTCGATCAATTCAAATTCATCTGTTGAGTAGTTTTTAATACTAGATAGATCTATTACAGCTTCACTCGGATAAGTTAATTCCATTTTTAAACTAAGCTTATCACCTGTAACAAATTCATATTGATTAGGTGTTATTGTTATACTCGGAAATAACTTTATTATAAATAATAGTAATATAGGAAATAATAGTTTATATCTCATGGTCACCTAATTCCTACCTTTTCTTTTTTTGAAAAATCTTATAAATGATTCTATATATGGTGAATTAGCTTCAATTCTTATGTTATCAATTTTATTTTTCTTAAACATTCTTAATCGTGATTCTGATTTTGTATTTATATCTTTTTTGATAATATCCCTGTTCCCCTTTACACTCAGATCTATAGTTATGATCTCACCAGTCTCATTATCATAGAAATCATACAATCCTGAAGCTTGCAGCTCTTCTTCTACCTTGTCAAAAATATCAATAGCTACAAGATCATGTTTTTTACTGACGATCTGCAAACCTTTTTCATAGTTCTCATCTGCAAAATCTGAAATTAAGAATGCTATAGACTTTTTCTTTTGGACCTTATTAAAAAATACTAATGCCTCTTCTAAAGATGTTTTTATAGAATCAGGTTCGAAGAAAAGTAATTCTCTGATAAGTCTGAATACATGACTTCTACCTTTCTGAGGAGAAATAAATTTCTCGATTTTATCACTGAAAAGAATCAATCCAACTTTATCATTGTTCTTCACTGCACTAAAAGCTAATAAAGCTCCTATTTCTGCTGCAATCTCTCTCTTAAAATTCTCTCCTGACCCAAAGTACCCACTCGCAGAAATATCTACTATCAGCATTAGTACAAGCTCACGCTCTTCTTCAAAAACTTTAACAAAAGGTTTTCTCATTCGGGCAGTAACATTCCAATCAATGTTTCTAATATCATCACCGTATGAATATTCACGAACTTCTGAGAAATTCATACCTCGACCCTTGAAAGCACTATGATATTCTCCACCAAAAAGTTCATTAATAATCTTTCTGGTTTTTATATCAAGGTATCGAACCTTCTTTAATATTTCTTTTTGTTTCTCTTTATTTTCCATATTTTTCAACTATGGTATCTCTTTTGAATCAAATTTTATTTAAAACTACGGTATCTCTATTGTATCAAATATTTTTTTTATTATATCTTCACTTGTGATCTCTTCGGCTTCTGCCTCGTAAGTAACTCCGATCCTATGTCTGAGAACATCCATTCCTATGGTCCTAATATCTTCAGGTGTTACAAAACCTCTTTTCTTCATGAAAGCATGTGCTTTCGATGCTAAAACTAAATAAATTGAAGCTCTTGGTGAAGCTGCAAAACCTATTAGTGGCTCAAGCTCCTTAAGTCCATATTTCTCAGGATTTCTAGTAGCATTTACGATATCAATTATATATTTCTCAATTTTTTCATCTATATAGATTTCCTTTACTACCTCTCGAACCCTCTTAATCTCATCTGAAGTAATAACAGGATTGATCACAGGTTTTTCTGATCCAGTAATCCTTCTCATTATTTCTAATTCCTCACCCGGAGTTGGATAAGTTATCTTTATCTTCAACATAAATCTATCTATTTGTGCTTCAGGTAATGGATATGTTCCTTCCTGTTCTATAGGATTCTGTGTGGCTAATACAAGAAATGGTTCTTCTAGATAAAATGTATTTTCACCTATCGTTACATGCTTTTCCTGCATTGCCTCTAAAAGTGCAGATTGAACTTTTGCAGGGGATCTATTTATCTCATCTGCAAGAACGATATTCGCAAAAATAGGACCTTTTTTTGTTTCGAATTTATTTTCATTCTGGTTATATATCATTGTTCCAATAAGGTCTGCAGGTAATAGGTCCGGAGTAAATTGTAATCTCTGGTACTTAACATCAACTGCCTTTGCAAGCGTTTTCACTGTCTCAGTTTTAGCAAGACCAGGAACACCTTCTAATAAAACGTGCCCACCGGTAAATAAGCTGATCAATAATCTATCTACCATATATTTCTGACCTACGATAACTTTACTTATTTCCATCGATAAGATATCAAGAAACTTGCTTTCCTTTTCTACTTTTTCTGTTATTTCTCTAATATCACTGTTCATTTTTCCACCTGTTTCATTTTTTTATTGATAGAACTTAAACTATTATTATTCTATTTTGTTCTGAATATTTAATATTTTTTTTTGAGTGCTAAAAATATAGCTAAATTTTTTATGTTATTACTTATACAATCTTTTTGAAATAAAGGAGTTGAAAGATTTTAAATTTTTTATCAATGAAAAACACATTTCAAGAATTATAGAATTTTTAAAAAATACCCTAAAAAAGGTATGAATTGGCAATTCATATTTAAACTTCTCTACAAGTAATTTACGATATTGATTTAACTCACTAGAATCAATTTTCCCGTTTTTGTAGGCTTCTTTAAGTGTTTGTGCCGCATAATTACCACTTAACAAAGCATTTCCTATACCTTCACCGGTAATTGGATCAATCAATGAAGCAGAATCTCCTATAAATAAATGCCTGCTACCATAAAGATTTTTCTTACTAAAGATCCTTTTGAAAAATATCGGTAACTTCCACCCTTTTACTTCATCTACTTTTTTTGCATTTTTAAATCTCTCGGATATCTCAGGGTGACCTGAAATTATATCAGTTATCATAGTTTTTAAATTTTGCTTAGTCTTCAATAAATTCTCTTTAGTGGTATAAACACCCACATTTACTCGATCATCTGGTAATTTGAATATCCAGAAATACCCTGGTAGAGTTTCTTTCAGAAAATACATGTCTATAAGATTATCTTTGTGAAATCCAGATACATTTTCATAATGCCCCGTAATCCCAACATCACTAATATTTCTGTAACTTGGGAATTTCTTTCTTAGTATAGAATTTGCTCCATCTGCACCTACAATAAATTTCCCAACAAAAACCTGATCTTTACTTTTTACTATAACTTCTTGTTTTGTAATTTTAATATCATTTATTTTTATCCCTGCGAGTAAATCTATATTGGGATATTTTTTTACTTCTCCGATCATAAATTCGTCAAAATCACTTCTCATACAAAGAAATCCGGGAACTTTATATTTATTTTTGGGATCTTTAAAATCAAATATTGAATTTTTATTACCTAGAGTATGTATTCTTAGACCATAAGATTTAATTTTATTTACTGATTTAAGAAAATTCTCATAAATATTTAACTCTTTTGGGAAAGCTTTCAATTGATTTATAGCTCGTTCGCTTAATGCTCCTCCACAAACTTTCCTTCTGGGAAATGTATCTTTATCGATTAATGCTATTTTGAAATTTGTATTTGCTAAATGAAGAGCTAAAGAGCAACCGGCTGGTCCTGCACCTATGATTATTATATCGTACTTCATAAAGTACTCCTTAAAAAAACGGGCGAGTGTGAGAATCGAACTCACCCAAGACAGTATCAGTGCCTCGCTTACGGATTTGAAGTCCGCGGGAGCCACCAGGTCTCCATCCAAGCCCAAACTTAATTGAAGTATAAATATATACATTAATTAAATCCAAGTCAAGATTTTCGATATAAAAATCCCATCAATATTTCAAATTATGATGGGATTTTTTTACTAATACTATTATCGCAGCTGTTTAAACATCCTGTACATAATATTTATTATGCTTCCACTGCTATTTGTCTGGCCTTAACTTTTAGCTCGACAGGTGTTAGATGCTTAAGGTTATCACAAACTGGACATCTGCTGGCAATAGCTAATTTCCATGCTTCTAGAGTTTCTTCATCAGCATCACATTCTGGTCTTAATTTAACTTCAATGTTTTTGTAACCCGCACGATCTTCAGTTGGTTGACCAAAAAGCATAGCTGGATTTAGATCTCCGGCCATATCAATTTTCAAACTTTTTAGGGTAAATCCCATTTCTCCCGCTATGAGGTGTCCCATAACATTCAAACATCCAGCAAATGCACCAAGCAGGTATTCAACAGGATTAGCAGCTGAATCAGTACCACCAAGATCCTTAGGTTCGTCAATCGTAAACTCAAATCCACGTGCTTTTACTTTCATTTTAGTTGGATTTTCACTTTCTGCTTTGATTCTGAATTTCAGGTCTGACATAATGACTCCTTTGGTTTTATATGAAATTATTAAAATACATTCCATATTACCGTTCTTCTATAATTGTGTCAATATGTTTATTTGGAATTTTTTATTACTATTATTTTAGCTTCAAATATGATGATAATATTCGTGTGCGTTTAGGGAGTATCATTCATTGATATCTCTATAGTTCGCCAACTTAATTATTACAACATATAAATGAAGAACAAATAATAATTTTCATTAATAATAAATACTTTTCTACTTTCATTATCCATAAATATTAGTTAAAATTACTACATATTCAAACAAGAGAGATTAAATATGCTAAATAAAAAAATAATTGTACTGATTCTATTTATTTCATTTTTCGCAAACTCCCAAGTAATTATCACCGAAGTAATGTTCGATACTGCTGGAGCAGAATACCACGATGAATTTGTTGAGATTTACAACAATACTGAAAATATTGTTGACCTATCAGGATGGATGCTGTCTGATGATGCAGAAACTGACATTCTAATAAAATATACTGGCTTTGATGACATGTTACTTCAACCAAATCAATACTGCTTGATCATGGACTCATCATACGATCTAAATAGTACTTATTATGAATTGTTAATTCCAGATTCCACCCTTAGAGTAATAATAAACGATGGATCTTTCGGTCAATATGGATTAAATAATAGTACTCCTGAAACCGTTTCTATCTTTGATCCCGACTCATTGATCGTTGATTCTTACGAATATACAATTGATCAGACACCTGGTTATTCCGATGA
>JAQIDB010000143.1 GCA_027858225.1 Candidatus Delongbacteria bacterium | reverse complement strand
ATGTAAAGATCGCAAAAAAACTATTCTCATATTTGACTGAAATAGTTGCGAACTATGCTTTCAACAAGCTGCTTCCTTTCTACATGGACGACGATGGACTTATTTGCATAAAGCACGGTAATAGTGCATTGACATGGATGGATGCAAAAGTTTACAATAAACCTGTTACTCCAAGGTTCGGGAAACCGGTTGAAATAAACTCACTCTGGTATAATTCCCTAAAAACAATGCAGATGATAGCAAAAGATCTGAAAATTAAAGAATTTAAGTCGGCAAGTATTAGATTTGATACTAAAGAATTGAACAGGATAATAAAAAACATCGAAAAGAATGCTGAAAAATTCGTTGTGAACGGACATCTCGCTGATAGACTGGAAAATGATGTTCCTGTAGATGAATACAGACCTAATATGTTGATAGCTACTTCATTACCTTTTGATCTATGGAATGAAGAAATACTCTATAACACATGGAAGCTGACAGAGGATGAGTTGCTGACAGATTATGGTGTCAGAACACTTTCACCGAGAAACAGTTCATTTAAAAAGAAATTTATAGGTAATCAAATTCAGCTTGACCTTGCATATCATCAGGGAACTGTTTGGGCATGGTTGCTGGGTCCATTCATTTTAACTTTCTATAAAACTCATAAAAAGAGGTTAAAAAGGGCTGAGATAAGAGACCGAATGGATCAGTATCTGGAGAAATTTAAACTGGGTATTTTGAAGGGACATATTTCATCAGTTGCAGAAGTCTGGGACGGGGATAATCCTCATTTTCCAAAAGGATGTCCTGCTCAGGCATGGAGTGTTTCAGCTTTGATCGAAGCTGAGAACATATTCAGAAAGCCGGGGGTGAAATAATGAGAGTACTAATGTTTACCTGGGAATTTCCTCCATTAATATCCGGAGGACTTGGAACTGCCTGCTATGGTATTGTTAAAGGTCTATTAAAAAAAGGAATTGAGGTCGATCTTGTTCTTCCGTCAAAAGAAGAGATCTATTTTCCACTAAGAAAAGTGACTGATGTTGACGAACTTCCTGTAAAATTCATTTCAATGTCAAAACAGGATGAATACTTTAAAGAAGTATTTCATACTGCAACAGAGAAATATAGTTATCTTGGTCTCGATGTGATACCTGAATCTTATTTTAATAAAGCAGAGATAAAGACGTACTTTGATGAACTCACAAAGACCTATACTTATTCTACAAAAGTTCCCTTTAGAAAGATAATAGATAATCTCGAAGGTCCTGAAGATATTTTTGAAAAGGTCAAAGAATTCACAATGAGAGCAGAGAAATATGCTAGGATTCTGGATTTTGATATAATTCATGTGCATGATTGGCTTACTTATCCTGCAGGTATAATTGCCAGATCTATAAGTGGGAAAAAGCTTGTTACTCATATCCATGCTACCGAATTTGACAGAGCTGGAGGTGGCGGTGATATCAGAATACATAATATTGAATATTCAGGTATGACCGAAGCTGATTCGGTTATAGCAGTTTCCAAATATACAGCTGAAATGATTATTTCAAGATACCTGATCGATACCAGAAAGATATCTGTAATTCACAATGCCCATAACATTGATGTAAAAGGCTATAAGAATAAGAAAAAAATATTCAAAGATCCGGTTGTGCTCTTTCTTGGCAGGATAACATTACAGAAAGGACCTGATTATTTTCTTGAGGCATCAAAAAGAATACTGAAAGAATTTCCGAATGTAAGATTCGTTATGGCCGGAGCAGGAGATATGGAAAGAAAAATAGTGCACAGGTCTGCAAAATACAGACTAAAAAACCGCTTTCTTTTCACAGGTTTCCTTAATACAGAACATGTTGCAGAAATGTTCACGAATTCAGATATATTTGTTTTAAGTTCTGTATCAGAACCGTTCGGCATCACACCTCTGGAAGCAATGTCATACGGACTTGCTACGATAATTTCAAAACAGTCAGGTGTAGCAGAAGTAATAAAAAATGTTGTGAAAGTTGATTTCTGGGATGTTGATCTTCTTTCTTCAAGCATACTTGATCTTCTGAGAGATCCTGAAAAGAGAAATAAACTCGGAGAGAACGGTAGAAAAGAAGTTGAGATGATCAAATGGGATAAAGCATGCGAAGAGATCAATAATGTATACATAAAAACAAACGGATAATATAATGGTGAACATAGTATTTTATTTTCAGGTACATCAACCTTTCAGGATAAAGGATTTTTCGGTACTGGATATCGGTAAAGGACTTGATCCTTTTGATGATAAACTAAATAAAGAAGTAATGAGAAAAGTAGCGGAAAAGTGTTATTTGCCTACGAATAAACTATTGTTGGAACTGATCGAAAAGTTCGAAGGTAAATTCAAAATCGCATATTCAATTACTGGAACAGCGATAGAACAGTTTAAACTTTATGCTCCTGAAGTGCTTTACTCATTCAGAGATCTTGCTAAAACGAACTGTGTTGAATTTATATCGGAAACTTATTATCATTCTCTTGCTTTCCTTTACGACAAAGATGAATTCCTTGATCAGGTAAGGATGCACAGAGAGACCGTTCAGAACGAATTTGGATTCTCTCCGATCACATTCAGGAATACAGAGCTGATCTATCAGGATGAGCTCTCGGATTTGATCTGGGAAGAGGAAGGTTTTAAAGTTATACTAACCGAAGGTGTTGACAGGATACTCGACTGGAGATCACCTTTATATGCATACATGAACCCAAGTAAAAAAATGCACATGCTGTTAAAGTATTATTCACTTTCAGATGATATAGCATTCAGATTCTCGAACAAAGGCTGGGCGGAATACCCCTTAACTGTTGATAAGTTCGTTAAATGGGTTGATGATCTGAATATGATAGAGAAAGGAAAGAAAAATCTTTTTCTAAACCTTTTTATGGACTATGAAACTTTCGGAGAACATCAGTGGGAAGAGACTGGTATATTTGAGTTTATGAAAAATCTACCAAAGAAAGCTTTAAAAACCAAAAGGATAGAATTTTCTTGGCCGTCGGATGTTCTTCAGAAAGCAAATTATCAACCTGAGAGCATATCATTTCCTGAACCGGTTTCATGGGCTGATATGGAAAGGGATCTTTCCGCATGGAGAGAGAATGATCTGCAGCATAATGCACTTGAAGCATTTTATGAAATATTACCAAAGGTAAAAGCTACTGGTTCGGCTGAACTACTGGCTAAAGCAAGAAAATTATCAACCTCAGACCATTTCTACTATATGTCAACCAAATATTTTCAGGATGGAGATGTTCATAAGTATTTCTCACCTTACAGTTCTCCCGAGAACGCTTATAGGAATTTTATGAATGCATTAACAGATTTGGAAGAAAGCTTATAATCAAGGAGATATAATGAAGTTAAAGAATTTTTATGTTAAACCAACATTTCCTGAAGAACTCAAACCATTATTTGAGATATCTTACAATATGTGGTCAACCTGGGATAAAGAAACTGAAAGGCTCTTCAGAAGGATAAATCCCGAACTTTTCAGAGAAGTTAATCATAATCCAGTCGAATTTCTTCACCGTTTATCAAAAGAAGATATTGAGAAACTCAGTAAGGATCTTGGCTTTTTATACGAACTCAACAAAGCTTATGATAAATTTAAACAGTATATGAATTTCGAAGGCAATATTACTAATGACAGCAATTACGTTATGCCTGTAAACAAAGAGAATGTTATAGCATATTTTTCAATGGAATTTGGTATGCACGAATCAGTTCCGATTTATTCGGGAGGTCTCGGTGTTCTTGCAGGGGATTATTTGAAAGCGGCTTCAGATCTTGGTATCCCTCTTGTCGGAATCGGGCTGTTGTATACCTACGGCTACATGAATCAGAGAATTGCTATCGACGGTTATCAGCAAGAAGAATACCTTGAGAATAAATGGAGTCTTAAACCGATCAAAGAGACTGTGAACGATAAGGGTGAACCTATGCTGTTCTCGAT
>JAQIDB010000105.1 GCA_027858225.1 Candidatus Delongbacteria bacterium | reverse complement strand
ATAAAATTGCAAGAAAAACTACAGAATTATAAATAAAGGATTTCAATGCAAGATAACAACACATTTACAGCAATAGATTTTGAAACTGCGACTTCCAAAAGAAATTCAATCTGTGCAGTAGGAATAGTATCTGTGGAGAACGGTGAGATCGTAGATGAATATTCAATCTTAATTAGGCCACCATACAATGATTACAATTGGCATAACACCAATGTACACGGCATATATGAGGAAGACACTGAAGATTCTCCTTCTTTTGAGACTATATACCCTGAGATAAAGAAACGGCTATTGGGCAGAACTATTGTGGCTCACAACGAATCATTTGATCGTAATGTGCTTAAGAATACGATGGAGCATTATGGATTGGATTATTCGGATCTTAATATCACAGATCGGTGGGAATGTACAATGAAAATTTACAGAGCTAAGGGATGCAAACCTGCTAGATTAAACAGTTTATGCGACAAATATGGTATTCAATTGGATCATCATGAAGCTTTATCCGATGCACGTGGATGTGCAAAGTTGTATTTGAAACATAACATGACCTAATTTTTTCTAGGATCAATGGTCTTAGCGACAGGCATTAAAGCCAATCTGAAAATCGGTTCTTCTTTTAAATTTAAACCTGAAGCTTCCAAATTCTTTACAAATTCATCGATTTGATCTTCACTTTCAATTAAAGCTGTTACTATAATAACTTTTTTCTCTTTTTCATCATCTGTGGAAAAGAATCCTTTAAACAGAGGAAGCTCATCAGTAAGTTCACTTTCTAAATTATTAGCTTCAAAATAAGATGCTTTACTTATCTCAACACTTTCCAGCGCAAGAAATATATCATCTTTATAATTTACATCAATTATTTTCATGTACATAAAAAACATTATTTCTCCCTATCATTGCTTTTAATTTCACCTGATTTCATAAGAACTTTTTTAGTTAACAAAGGTCCAATTATCTCAGTGATAATAGTTGTAAAAAGAAGAACGTTAATAACAAGCACAGCAACTTCTTTTCCTTTATCTCCGTACATAGGTTGATTAAAATCTTTATTTATTGCTAAAGCCAATGCAAGTGCAACTCCAACTTGAGGTAAAAGTGCAAAACCGATATATTTTCTAATATTTTTTGGAGCTTTGCCTAAAGTTGCACCCAGTGTCGCACCACCAATTTTTCCAAAAGCTCTTGCGAAAAAATAAACAACTCCAATCAAACCGATCTTACTGATAGATGTCACATCAAGATGAGCACCGCCAATGATGAAAAATATTGCTAAAAATACAGGTGTAAAAAATTCGATAATATTTTCACTTTTTCTTGCTACAACAGGAGAAGTATTTGTTAACAATGCTCCAAATGTCATAATAGATAATAGTTCAGATACGTGAAAATGCTCTGAAATACCAAGCAATAATAAAATAAATGCAGCTAAAGCCATCTTGACTATTTCATCACTTCGGATTTTCCTCAATAACAGCATAAATAATAGTGCTGCAACTACACCTATAACTATTGCGTAAAGAATAGAAAGTACCGAGGTAACAATGGTGGTCATAATATGCATTTCTGTTCCCATCATCAAAGACATTGAGAAACTGGCTGCAAATACATAAATTATCAATGCAAGAGCATCATCCACACCTACAACGGCAAGAATTGCTGAAGTTAACTGACCCTTTGATTTATACTGCTTTATTACTGCAACTGTCGCTGCTGGTGCTGTTGCTGCTGAAACTGCTGCAAGAAGAAGAGCAACAAACATTTCCTGATGAAGTAAATATCTGACTGAGAACAGCACAAGAAAGAATGCTGCAAATCCTTCAAAAATAACGATCAAAAATATTGATTTTCCGATCTTTTTAAGAACACTAAATCGTAGTTCAACACCGATTGTAAATGCAATTATTCCCAATGCTATAGAAGATAGATGTTTTAAATTTTCTATCATCTGATCATTGAACACATTAAAAACTGACTGACCGCACAGTACTCCAATTACTACGTATCCAGTCACTTCAGGAATATTTAATTTCTTTGAAAGTATTTTGTTGCCGGTTGAAATCAGGAATAGAATTCCTAAATATAGTAAAATGTTTTGTGGTTCCAAAACTAGATCCTTACAGTTACGAAGTTATAAACTTTTGAATATTTCTACGACATCATTATTTGTTGAAGCTGTAAATAATTCATTTCTTATCTTTGAGTTTTTAAATAAAAGCATCAATTTTGATAAGATACCTAGATATTTCTTTTGAGCATTTGAAGGTCCACCAATCATAAATACTGCTTTGACAGGTTTTGAATCAATAGATTTCCAATTAATGTCATTTTTTATGATACCAACAATAATAAAGAAGTTGTCAATACTTTCTAATTTTGAGTGGGGTATAGCAATTCCAAGACCAATACCAGTACTCACGATGTTTTCTCTTTCTAAAATTGCAGAAAGGAATTCTTTTTTATTTTTGATAAAATTCAGATCAAAGGCTTTATAAACCAAATCTTCTAAAGTTGGATTAACTTCTTTTTGATCTATGAATATGATATTTTCAGGCTTAATTAAGTCGGATAAGATCATTTGTAATACCTCCCGAATTTATAAAAACAAACTATGACCTTGCATAGAATTTTACAATTGGATAATACCTAATATGAAATGAATAATCAAGTTATTATATGTGTTTTATTTATATATAATATTTACATATGATCTAGCTTTGAAATTCTTTATAATTTGTAAATAAATGCTCAAGTATCTCGATTACACCAAAGGTCTCACAATCATCAGAGATATAAAAACTATTCTTTTCAAGGTTCTCAGTAAGATTTTTTTGAGTTCTAGTTTTAGAAAGTAATTCGATAGTGTGTTTATCCGCATTGCCAGGCATATAAGTTATGTCAGCCTGTTTAAGCATTTCTAGATCATTTAATGAATCAGCAATGGCTACAATAACATCATTTTCTTCAGACATATATTTCAAACCTGAGAATTTATCAAATCCCACTGGAAGAATATCTACAGCTACACTTGATCTGGTAACTCTGCAAAAATCTAATTTTTTAAGGTCTTCCTTTAACTTAGAATGAAAATCAAGAATCGACTCACCATATTTGGTAAACATACTTATTGTAGCAAGTCTTCTGGCAAATTTATAAACTTCAGGATGGTCTTCATCTATAAGAAGGTCTTCAAGTTCTTTAATCTTTATTATTAAATCTTTAGGGACAATTATATTTTCACCTTTATTATCTATGGAAATCACGCATCCGGTCTCTAAAATAGCTCCGTCAAACAGATCAAATACATCTTGTATTTTTCTTCTTACAAATGGGAGATCATTTCCCGTGCAGATATATATCTTAAAATTTGAAGGTTTCTTTTTCAAAAGTGATTGAAGCTTTTTCAATGATCCTTCCGCTATATATTCGTTATTACCTAATAAAGTACCATGAAGGTCTATACCAATATGAAAAGTTCTTTCTGTCATTTTACACCTGATGATTAGTTGGTTTAATGTAATTTATTTTTATTTGGACTGCAAGAAAAAGATTATGTATATTCTATGTATGAAAAATATTAAAACTATTACATTTGATTTCTGGGATACAATCACCAAGTATCCATTTACAGAAGAAATATTCCTCGAAAGAGTTGAACATGCTTACAACATCTTTAAAAAATATAATTTGACTAAAGAAAAATCTCTAGATTTGATGAGATCGATCTATACTCACTTTGAAGAAATATGGAGGAAAGAGCATCGAACACCTACGACTTCAGAAATGTTCAGAAATCTTGAAGCTAACGCAGGAGTTGTTTTTAGTGAGGTGCATTTTGAAGAACTTGTAAGCTACAATGAGAATCTAGTTCCTGAAAAATATTTTACTATCGATCCAACGATAATAGATTCAATTAAAAAACTTTCAAAGAAATATAATCTTATTTTAATATCTGATACAGGATTCGAACCAGGGAAAGCTTTAAGAAATGCAATTAAGGACATTGGTTTGAATGATATTTTTAAGTATGAAGTATTCTCTGATGAAACAGGTTATTCAAAACCTGACCCAAGAGCTTTTAAACTTGCATCAGAAAAGTCCAACACTCAGTTCTCTAATATGGTTCATATTGGAGATAGAGAAGAGAAAGATATAAAAGGAGCTAAGTCCGTAGGTATGCAGGCTATTCTTTTTACAGGTTTTAGAGATGAAGATAAAGATAATACTACCGCTGATAAGATCATTTCATCCTGGGATGAACTTATGAGATTTTTATAACACTGGAGTAAAATAATTATGAGAGAAAAACTTTATAAATTTCTAACTAAAATTATAACAAAACATAATAATAAAGTTCTTTGGACAGTTTTCCTAATAACTCTGGCTATGATTTATTTCACTACACAGATCGGGATAAAGAACCGAATCGCAGATATGATGCCTGATAATGTTCCTGAGATAGAATCCTTTAATAATATCATCGAAGATTTTACTTCTGACGCTATAATAATGATATCCATTAATAGCGACAGTAAAGATACTGATAGGATGATAGAGTGCGCAGATACGATTTCAAAAGATATGGCTGTAATTGAACATATATTACCTAAACCTGATCAGGATCTTTCATTGGGTCAGAAGTGGAAGATGTCAAATGATATTTTTCCGGTTGAAGGAGTAAAATATGATACAATAAATTATGTAAAGAGAATTGACGCAAAGCTGGATACTGATTTTTTTGAGAAACATGGAGTAATAATCCAGAAGAAAAAAGACGTTGAAAACTTTACAGAAATGTATTCTGGATTAGAATTCAGGGACTTGCTTAGAAATATAAATGACAACTTTGAACAGGAATTTGTATATGATTCTGAGAACCTAAACTCTTTGGATGGTGAAGCACAGGCAGTATCAGGATTGAATAATATATTTAATTTTATAAATTCACTAAGCATTTATCTTGATGACAATGATTCAACTAAAGTTAAGAATGGTGTCAGAAAGTTCATTATAGGTGATGATTACATGTTCTCTTCCGATAGAACAATGCTTCTTGTCGGGATATTACCTTCTATTAGTACTGATGACTTTGACAATTTGCTCATCATGAGTGAGATCATTACCAACAGAATGAATGAGATAAGAGGAAAATTCCCAGATCTTGAGATTGGTTTAGCAGGAACTCCGATAATTGGTTACGAAGAGCAAACTGCAATCATTAATGATTTCGGTTGGTCTACCTTGATAGCTCTTCTGATCGTAATGATCATTATAATTGGTTCGTTCAGGTCATGGATAAATCCTTTCAATTCAATATTTACTCTTATTATATCTATTATCTGGACCGCTGGATTGCTTGGATTCACCCTTAAATATCTTAATACTATGTCAGCTGCTTTCGGTGTTATACTCGTAGGTCTTGGTATCGACTTCGCGATACATATTCTATCAGGTTATAAAGATGCTCTTGATAAAGGTGATACACCAGATAACGCGATAACAACAATGTTCATGACAGTTGGAAACGGTGTGCTGACTGGAGCATTAACAACTTCATTCGTATTCCTTTCATTATTTATTACAGGATTCAGAGCATTCACTGAAATGGGATATGCAATGGGATCAGGTATATTAATAGCTTTAATGGCAATGTTCGTATTATTACCTTCATTATTTATTTGGGACAGCAGGGAACATCCAACCATAAGAAAAATAATGAAGTATATGGGACTTGGATTTTTGCCAAAGTTGAATGATTTTGCTACGAAAAAGAGTAATTTTCTTTTTAATAATAAGCTAATGAACGGAATCGGTGAGTTCATGCAATTCCATTTTATGGAGAGAGTAGGTAAACTTTCTAAACATAATTCATACATATGGACAGTATTGATATTAAGTGCAATAACTTTTTCGTTTGCTTTTTATGGAGCTATGCAGCTTGAATATGAATATGATATGACAAAACTGGAACCACATGGTATGCCAGCTATTGTAGCTCAGGATAAGATAATCGAGAAGCTAGAGATATCTCCAGATTTTGCAATGTTCTCAGTAAGTAACCTCGATACTTGTCGGATGAAAGTAAAACAACTTAAGAAATTGGCTGATAAAACTGATATAATCGGAAGACTGGATGCGATCACAGAATTTTTTGTTAAAGAGAATCAGCAGAAAAAAAATCAAAATATCCTGAATAAATATAGAGACAATATTCTAAAACAAACTCCACCGGATAAAATAGATGATGAAGTTATCAATGAGATACAGGAAGAACTTCAAAGATTGCATTTCAATATTGTCGAGATTGGTGAACTTTCTGTATTAAGCTCAGGTGAAAAGAATAAGATAATTGTAAAATGTGATGAGATAGTTGGAAGGTCAGAGGATGATAAAAGTAAAATATTAGCTATAAAAAATAAGATTTCTGCTACAACAAATATCGATAAAAAAATGATCGGTTTTCAGAAAGCATATATACCTGAATTAAGAGAGTATCTATATAATATATCTGATACAACGATAATTGGATTTGATAACCTTCCAAGCAATATTAAAGATAGATATGTAAGTGAGTCTAACGGGAATTTATTAATATCTATCTATCCAAATTCAAATATCTGGCAGGAAAAGAACCTAAGAAGATTTCATGAACAGACTCAGAAGATAGATAAGAAAACGACAGGATTGCCTTTAATTATGCTTATTTTTATTGATCTGATAAAAGAAAAGGGTACACTTTCTGTGATACTTGGTTCAATTGTGATAATCATTTTATTGTTGCTCGATTTTAGATCTGTAAAATACACAATAATGGCATTGGTACCACTCTTGGTCGGAGCTGTCTGGATGATGGGATTGATGTATCTTTTTAAGATGAAACTGAATTTAAACAATTTCATGGCCCTTCCAATTATTATCGGAATAGGTATTGATGATGGAGTACATATACTTCATCGATATATGATAGAAGGAAAAAACTCGATGGATAAAGTAACTAAACATACCGGTAAGGCTATTCTCTTAACTTCACTTACAACTATGATCGGTTTCGGATCTATAGGTTTAGCAACGCATCGAGGACTCGCAAGTATGGGTATAGTGCTTGTATTAGGAGTAGGTTCATGTTTTATTAGTTCAGCATTCTTATTAACAGCAATGATATCGTTAAAGGATAAGATTAAGTATAAAGACAATTAAAGGGTTCAAAATATTAAACCCATACGAATTCGTAGGGGAAGGCTCCTACGCCTTCCCACTTCGCATTTAAAAAACAAAAAGGACATATAATGAAGAACATTTTAATCTCACTATTTATGGTCGTAAATATGGCTTTCGCGATCACAGCAGATGAAATATTAGACAAAAGCGAAGCTAATGATAACTTCAAAACTTCTAAATCTACAAATCTTGAAATATCTTACAAATCTGACGGAAGTAAAAGAGAATCCGAGATGATAGCTTTTTCAAAAGATGGCAACGAGAAATCTTTGATGGAATATATTAGACCTAAGCGTATCAAAGGTATGAAAGTTCTAATGCTGAATGATGGTGATGATATATGGTTTTATTCAAATAGAACTAACCGAGTTAGAAAGATAGCTTCACATCAGAAGAAACAGTCTGCAAATGGTTCGGATTTTTCCTATGAAGATATGTCGATGAGTGATAATAGAAAAGACTATGATTACAAACTTATCAGTGAAGAGAAAGTCGATGATAAAGACTGTTATAAGATTGAATTTAAAGCTAAAGATGACGATAACACTTACAGTAAATTCTATATGTGGATTGATAAAACCAATTTCTTAGCTATTTCCGGTGAATTTTATGATGAAGATGGAGAGCTTTGGAAGCAACTTTCGATCAGAGATATTAAAAAAAATGGTAAATATTGGTCTGCAGGTGAAGTTGAAATGAAAAACCTGCTTAAGGATTCCAGAACAATATTCAAAACCATCAAGGTAGAGTACGATGTAAAACTTGATGACAATATGTTCACAGAGAGAAAATTAAAACGATAAATACAAGTCATACTGAGTTAATCGAAGTATAAGACTTGTGATTGGAATGGTAATGTCCGACATTTCGATAAACTCAATGTGACATTGCGAAGGTTGTTTAAAACTATAGGAACAAATATGTATCTTTATATTCTCAAATGTTCAGACAACTCTTATTATACTGGTGTTACAGGTGATATTGAAAAACGTATCAATGAACATAATATTGGAATTGATCCTAAATCATATACTTTTAATAGGAAACCTGTAAAATGTGTATTTGTTCAACAATTCAATGATCCACTAGATGCAATAAAATCTGAAAAAAGAATTAAAGGTTGGTCAAGACCGAAGAAAGAAGCATTGATTCTAGGAGATTATAATGAATTGATAAAATTATCAAATCAAAAAAATAACATGAAAAATAAGTCAGACTGAGTTAATCGAAGTATAGACTTATATAAACCAGACTGAAAAGTCTTACATTTCGATAAACTCAATGTGACTTTTCATAAATAAATAAGGAAAAACCATGAAGTATATTGTAATTATCATTATAACCATAACTACAATTATTTTCGCCCAAAATGATGGCTTGAAACTCGGTGGATATCTAGAAACAAAGTTATCCTGTATGTTGACAGATGATGAAGTTACAACCTCAAATGCTTTATTTAGGCTGGAAGGCAATTATGATATAGGGGACAAAGGTAAAGTTGAGGCACATCTTGTTTACAACTATGACCTTCAACCAATTGATCCATTTGCTTCTTTCAAAGATAATAGTATTTATGCAAAGATCATGGGTGATGGTCTATTTACAATAGCTGATGGGCTTGATTCATTACAACAATCTTACTATGATATGCTAATGGGATTATTTGCTGATAATACATCCACATATTTACCTTACAGCTCATACTATCCCAAAGAAACTATGATAATGGATAGAGCTTTAGTCAAGTTGTATTTCAAGAATTCGGATTTTATCATTGGTAAGCAGCAAATAGCATGGGGAACAGGTTATGCGTTCAATCCAACAGATATTTGGAATATAAAAGACCCTATGAATGCCACAGTAGGCAAAGTTGGCGTCTTAGCACTTAATTTAGAGACCTATTTTGGCGAAAGTACATCACTAAACGTAATTGCATCACCAGGAAGTGATTTTGACCACTGGAGGTATGGTTTCAGAGTTAAATCAAATACTGGTAGATTTGATTACTCTGTCTTAGCTATCCGTGATAAGACAGATGATGGTGAGATCATGGGTTTTCCTGAGAAGTTATTACTTGGTTCTGATTTTGCGGGTGAAATATTTGCAGAAATTGGCTGGTGGGGAGAGGTAGCTGTGATTAACCCGCGATACGTCGGAATGGAATTCTCTGATACGGATTCTATCTATGTTCAGGCTGTTACAGGATTTGATTATACTTTTGATAATGAAATATATTTTATGGCTGAATATTATTTCAATGCTCTTGGGGATAATGATTACAAAGACTATGATATTAACAGTTTAGGATTAACTACCGGTGGAGCAATGTCAGGATTTGCTCAGAACTACCTGGCTACAATGCTTTCTTATTCATTCTGGGATAAATATACTGCTTCATTATTAAACATAACAAACTTAGATGATATATCCAGTGTTCTCATTCCTGAAGTATCTTATGAATTTCATCCGAATATTATGCTTAAACTGAATTCAAGTATTTTTATGGGAAGCAGCAGTAGAACCGAATATGGTGGAATGTATAGTTCTGCAATGTTCAGTGTTGTTGGGTATTTTTAAAATTTCTTTATATTTTGCTTTAGATACTTTGTAATATCTTCATAAATATCATAGAATTCATCTCTTATTTTTCCATGATAAACTTGAGAAAATCTCATGTATGATTCTTTTATATCATCCGCATCAGTAAATGGAATGTCATTACCATAATATCTTGAAAGCTTTATAGTTCCTTCGTCATGATGAGTACTATCAACATCATAATATGAATTAGTAAGCTCCTTAGGCAATTCAACTTCACCGAGTTCAAAATCTTCATCATCCAGTATTATTTGATATATATTTTCTATAGTAATTCCTCTGAGAGCAAAGATCAAGATCGGATTAAAAGTAACTTCATTTATTATTCTATGTAAAACAGTTGCGACATGATCACATTTCTTAGATTTTTTACAATTACATTTATATGTGAAATTTGACCATCCAGGAAAGATCTCAATGCCATTTTCTTTTAACTCTTCGTAAAACTCTTTACTGAATTTGCCGTTGATTATATCTAAGACATTATCCATTCTGTCTTTTATAAGTTTAAGCAATTTTTCTCTTAGAATACCGGCAATGGGTTTAAATTTAATTTCAATTTCAAAATATCCTTTTTTTCCATCGAACACAACAGCTTCTACAGTTCTATCTTCGATTTCGAAATAGGTTATAGCTCTTTTATTGAACAATTTTCTTCCGAGATTGAATTTGGTTATATTACTGTTCTCGTAGAATTTCTCATAGAGTGCATAGTGCCACCAATCATGCTCATGATTTATATTATTTTCGTTGTTTTCCAATACTATTATATCCTTCTAATAAGTTTTATGAACTCTTTTTCTGATAATTCAGAGATAATGCTTTCACCTTTTGGAATGATACCATCTGAAAGCTTTATTTTTGATTCAATAAGTTCATCTATCCTCTCTTCCAGAGAATCCTTTATAATGAATTTATATACAAATGTGTTTCTAGTCTGACCGATCCTGTGAACTCTGTCAACAGCTTGATTTTCAACTGCGGGATTCCACCATCTGTCGAAGTGGAACACATAGTTTGCTGCTGTTAAATTCAATCCTAAACCACCTGCTCTAAGAGATAATACCATTGCAGGAATGTTCGCATCATTCTCAAATCTTTCAACCATTTCTCTTCGTTTATTTAGATTTAATCCTCCATGGAAGAAAAGGATATCTTTATTAAGTGAATCTTCAAGATTTGATTTGATTAACTTTCCCGATTCAACAAATTGAGTAAAGATCAAAGTTTTTCTTTTTTCCTGATCGATAGTTTTGATCATTTGTCTTAACGAATCTAACTTAGTAGATCTTCCATAAAGGTCTGTAGAGCCATCTTTAAGATAGTTGACAGGATGATTACAGATTTGTTTTAAACGAGTAATAACTGCAAGCATATTCATCTTTGATTTAAGCTTGCTGCCACCTTCAAAATCTTTCTCCACCTGACTTATTTCTTTATCATACAATAATATTTGCTCGTCACTCAAAGGAAGATATATTTTAGTTTCCTGTTTTTCGGGTAGATCTGTAATAATATTCTTATCTGTTTTCATTCTTCTTAGAACAAAAGGAGATATTACTCCATAAAGCTGCTGTTTCTTAGCTTCATCATCATTCTTCATTATAGGAATTTCATATTTTGTCAAAAATTGATTTGAATCAAGAAGTAAACCCGGATTTACAAAATCCATGATTGACCACAGCTCCATAAGTCTATTCTCAATTGGAGTACCTGTCAGAGCAAATTTATTATCTCCGATAAGTTGCTTTACTGCTTTTGCTTGATCACTTAAAGGATTCTTTATGTATTGAGCTTCATCAATTATGATAGAATCAAAAGAATATTTCAGGAACATATCAAGATCACGTTTAACTACTCCATAACTACAAAGAATCACGTTAAATTCCTTAAAAACATCTTTGATATCTTTCTTTCTGTTGACTCCGTAGTGAAGATATGTCTTAATTGTAGGAGCAAACTTCTTTATTTCAAGTTCCCAATTATACAAAAGTGTTGTTGGAGTTACTATCAACACTGGTTTTACAGGCTTTTTAATGAGTAATAAAGCAATGATTTGAATTGTTTTACCCAATCCCATATCATCTGCTAAAATAACGCCCAATCCCATATTATCTAAGAATTTAATAAATGAGACACCGTCTTCCTGATATTTTCTTAATGTCCCATGAAAACCTTCAATCTCAGAATCAATCTTGAAAATTTCATCAGAGGATTCTTTGGTCATAAGATCATCTAGAAGATGAGTTTTATCTATTTCAAAATCCTCTGACATATCATAATTTAATGCTTCAAAAAATGATATTCCATTTTCAAATCTCTCTTCTTCTGATTTCAACCCAGTAATGATTTTTTTAAGTGACTTTAAATCAAGTTCGATATATTCATCATCGATCCTGACAAATTCTTTATCTCCGGCTAAAAGCTTCTCAATCTTTTTTATATCTATTTCTTTTTTTCCTGCAAACAGCTTCCATCTAAAGTCTAATACTAGATTCGACATCATTCCTTTTGACATTGTTGCATAAGATCTTTTCTGAAATGACACTTTTGCTTTTAATTTCTTAATACCTTTAAAGAATTTCGGATAAAGCACAACTATTCTGTTTTTCTTTAAATTTTCTGTGTCATATTTTAGGAATTTCAATAACTCCTGCTCTGTGAGATCGACAAATTCAGGTTTAGGAGACAGTAGCGAATCTTTTATATACTGTGTAAACTGAGATGCACGTATAAGTTCAGAAATAAAAAATGTAACTAATTCATTACTACTTTGATATATTTCTTTTGCAGTTATGATCTTTTCTTCTTCTCTCAATCCGTAATTTATCCTCCAGCATTGATCAGCAGTTTCACTGAAGCTGAGAACAAATTTATAATTGGAAGTTATTGTAGATACCCAGTTCTTCCATTCTGCAAAATTATAATCACAAATCTTCACATTCTCATTCTTAATAACTAAGTGAGCAAGATTACTCGATCTTAAAATCCTGTCCACATACTCAGAAGCATCACCTTTTGTAAGTAAATATTGAATGATAGAATTCATTTGAGATCGAAGCAAATTGTGAATAAACTTCTTTCTATTTTCAATTGCACCTTTATCAACTATAGAAACTAATGGAATGTTATCCATAAATATCTTTAATTTTTGCTTAGTCTGTTTTGTATAGTAAGGATAATAGCTAAATTCATACTCATCCTCATTCTCATCTCTGAAAAAACCTGGAATAAAGTATTTCTTCTCAATTAATTTTCTTACAAATACATTGAATTTAGTATAAAATTCAAAAGATTTAGACACTGAACAATCAGTATGTTTCATCAGATTAACTTGCTTAACGAAATATGAATAGTCATAAAATGGCACTACGGCACAATCTACATACTTTTTTAAAAACAATACTTCTTCAAGTTGTGTTTCTAATTCAGGATATAACTCCTCATCATAAGAATCAAGCATTCTAACATTATTATAATGAGGAATGTAGAAATCTGTACTTACTGTATCATAAGTAGAAATGCTATTCTTAAAAAACAGATCGTTAATATCTTCTTTGGTGCCAAATTTATTTATGTTTTTATCTTTATCTAATATTTCCAGCCAAACAAGATAGCAATTTTTGCTTACTGAATATTGGAAATCGGTATGAAAAATATATTTACGCATTATTCCTTTGGGTTAAGATAGGTATAACCTAAAATTGTTTTGTTTTATTTATTTTCTTTCACATAAAATCAAGGGTCTTTTACATCAAGCTTCTTTCTTTAATTCAACTAGTGAACGTAAGAAAAAAAAATAATATACGCAAGAATAATCTTATCATATTATTATAAAAAAATTAACGCAGTATGACAGGTTGATAATGATTCGCTCCTGCTTAATTATCTTGATTTTTATTTAAATTACTGATAAATTATACACTTAACTATAATTTACAAAGCTATAAATGAAAATTTTTGAGATAATCGGTAGATTTTATATCAGTTTCTTTGTTGAAGTCGGGAAATATATAAATTTAACAATAAGTACATTCTTAAAAAGTTTAACTATTTTAAAGAGAAGAGAACTTTTTTTTAACCAAGCTTTTGAAGTTGGTGTTAAATCTATTATCCTTATTATTAGCGTTGCTTTCTTTACCGGTACTGTTACAGCCTATCAAACGGGTGCTCAAATGGTGGATCTTGTACCATTGACCTATCTTGGCGTATCTGTATATAAAATGATGGTAATGGAGTTAGGACCTGTACTTACGGGTGTTATAATGGCTGGTAGATATGGAGCTTCAATTGCAGCTGAAATGGGTACAATGAAAGTTACTGAGCAGATCGATGCTTTAAAATCAATGGCAATAGAACCTATTGAATTCTTAGCAGCACCGAGATTTGTTGCAGCCATAATAATGTTGCCAATTGCAGTGATCTTCGCAAATTTCATAGGTGTTATGGGCGGATTCTTGATCTCTAATATTTTCTTTGATCTGAATTTTAATGAATTTTTCAATGAAATACAAAATTACTTTGATATGATGGATATTACGATAGGACTGATTAAAACAGCAGTGTTTGGCGGAATCATTTCCACCGTTGGATGCTTTGTAGGATTTGAGGCAAAAGGTGGGGCAGAAGGTGTTGGCAAAGCTACCGTAAAGGCATTTGTCCTTTCTTCAGTCCTTATTCTGATTGCTGACTTGGTAATTGCTCTTATAATGTTATAAATTAAATGCAGAGATAATGGAACATTCAAATAAAATATTATTTTCAATAAAAGGTTTATCCAAATCATTTGGACCTAAAGATGTTTTAAAAGATGTTAGTTTTGATATCTTTGAAGGTGAGATACTTTGTGTTATCGGTCAATCCGGTATAGGTAAATCCGTTCTGATTAAACACCTTAACGGGTTATTAGATCCTGACAAAGGTAAAGTATTGTTTGAAGGTAAGAATATCTCAGATCTTAAGCACAAAGATATTTATTCTCTGAGAAAAAGAGTTGCTATGTTGTTTCAATCTGGTGCTTTGTTCGATTCTATGAATGTTGAAGAAAATTTAATATTACCTTTGACTGAGCATACGAAACTAAGCAAATCTAAGATCAAAGAACTTGTTGCTGAACATTTAACTCTTGTGGGCATGGCAGGGATCGAGAAATTACATACTTCAGAGTTGTCAGGAGGAATGAAGAAGAGGGTTGCTTTAGCCAGAGCGATCATCCAAGGACCTGAAGTTCTTCTCTACGATGAACCTACCACGGGTTTAGATCCTGTCATTTCAGATGTTATCAATGATCTTATTTTAAATATGAATTCAAAGTATAATCTTACTTCCGTAGTGATCACTCATGATATGAGATCAGTTCGTAAGATAGCAGACAGAGTTATTATGATTCACGAAGGCAGAATAATATTTGATGGGAATATCAAAGAGATTGAAGCTTCTAGTGATCCTGTTATTCGAAAATTTATTTCGTAGTTGTTTTTTATTGCATAATTAGTTCATTATTCTTACTTTGAATTTGAATAAATCCACCGAACTACACAAGAAGAAACACACAACATTACCTTACATATTTGTTCAATAAATAAATTGGAGTATAAAATGAGAAGATTCGTTATTCTACTATTAGCTATTATCAGTATCGTTTTACTGACTAGCTGCACAAAGAAAGTTGAGACTTGCACAGTCACTGAAAAAGACGGTGTAAAGATCTATAAGAATAAGAATATTCCATCGAATTCAAAATTCGATATTAAAACAAAAGAGCTATTTACAATTTATAGCTATAATACTGAAGTGGAAGACGAAAAAAGTTACTTCTCTATTCCTTCAGATATTGGATTGGACAGCAAAAACAATATCTATGTTCATGATATGAGAAATTGTACTATCGTAAAATTCGATGAACAAGGAAAATTTATTGACAAGTTTGGAGGTAAAGGTAAAGGGCCTACTGAGTTTGAAGCATCGGTTTACTTTTGTTTACTAAACGACTCGATTTATGTAAGTGACTATGCTACTGGAAATATCAAACAATTTGATCTGGATTTTAATTATATCAGGACTTTTTCTTTAAAGGAAAACACTATAGCACATTTCCTTATGTCAGTTGGTAAAGATAAGTTTATTGCAATGAAGAAAAGTTCAACTTATGATGAAGCAACCCAGGAATGGCCTAATTATTTCAAATTAGATTTAATGGATCATAAGTTTAATACAGTTAAGCGTATTAAAGAATACGAATTTAATCGAGATCCAATAACAAGACTATATGACAAGAAATATGTTTTTTATGATGTGTTCGTACCATTTATTTCAAGTGATACTGAAATCATAACTGGTGACGTGAGTAATGATGTTTTTAAATTGAATGTATATGATCATAACTGCAAGCTAAAATATAAAATAAAGAAGAACTGTGTTAAGATACCATACACACCGGAAGAGTTTATAGAAAGATTCGAGTCACGCAGATCGGGAGAAGCAAAAAAAGTATTTTATAAAAGACAAATTCCATTTGAGGGGATTCATATAGACAAAAGGGGATATGTATATGTGAAATCTATCAAAAAAAGGGATGAAAGCAATATGTATGATCTTTATTACGATGTTTTTAAAGATGGAATTTATATAAATAATATAAAGATGGAAATTGGTAAAGGTTATGATTATTATTCTTTCCACCTGATCGATTTTAGGGGTGATAGAATTTACTATTCTAATCCGGTTGACAACTATATAAAAGTATATGAATACAGCTATGAAGGAATAGACAAATAAAAACAAAAGTGATTTAGTAGTTTTAATTGAGAAGGAAAGTAAGGAGATAATATTAATACATGTTTTTTGTTTGTTCATTCTGAGAATAAGACTGCAATAGATTTTTGGAAAAAGGATGGATGGGTACATGCTGAAATGATAGGTTATTATTATAGAGAGACCTAAATGAATACGATTACAAAAATAGAAGCTGAATATACCCTTAACAAATCCGATGTTAATTGGAATACTATCCATAATTGGATCACAACTGGTCAGGATAAGAATCTTAATATAGAATTAGAGTATTTCACCACTATCCCTGAAAAGTACTTAACAAAATATGCTAAAATATTGGAAGAAATCGAAAATGCTATGCCAATCGAGATTGAAGAACCATATTATAAAGTAACTACTGAAGATTTGAGAATGGAAGAGCAGGAGATAGAGAAAGCTAACAAAAAAGTATTATCTTGTGTAACTTTAGATGAAGATGAAAATATCATTGGGCTAAATCGAGTCTTTATTAAGAATTTTGATCTTAAAACAATTAGACAATGGCAGATCGGAGTTGTCAAAGAACATCAGGGTAAAGGTATAGCAAAATGGATGAAAGCTGATATGTATAAAAAATTATTCGAAGAATATCCTCAGCTTGAATCAATAGGATCTGATACTCATCCTTCAAACAAAGCAATTATTAATATAATGGAACAAGTTGGGTTTAAATATTTGTATACAACAAAGGAATAAAAGGCATTATAAATGAATAAAGAAATTATAAAACACTGGAGTAACAAATTCGGAATTCCAATTGAGTCATTTGATAAAAAAGGAATTATTATTGAATCCAGTAAATTAAATAAGAATGAAAAGATCATTAATATATTTAAAACAGCTACAAATTGTATAGTTGTTTTACCATATGAAAGGGCCAGTGAATTAGCCGCTTTAATTTCAAATATTACTTTATCTTCAAAATTTAAGTTTGAAGATATTTATAGTAAATTTGAAGACAAAATTGATAAAATTATTGGACCGATCTATCAAGGTTATAAAGTTGATGATTCTCTTTACGATGATGCCGAAGGTGTATTGATTGAAGAGATCGACTCCAAAACTATTGATTTTTTTAATTCTGAATTAAATGAACATGATAAAATGATACTTGGTAATTTCAGCAAACCTATTTTTGCGATCAATGAAGATAATAAAATTGTTTCATTGTCTCATTATCTTTTCTGGACTGATAAAGTAATCAGTGTCGGCATATTAACTCATCCAAAATATAGAAAACAAGGTTATAGTAAAAAAGTCTTGAAGTTAGCTATGAATCATGCAACTGACAATGGATATGATATAGCGTATCAAACATTGGATAATAATCTAAATTCAAAGCTTTTAGCTAGTTCTTTGGGGATAAAAGAGTATGCAACAACTTTGAAAGTATATTTAAAATCAAAGTAGGTTTAATATGAACAACAGATTCAAGCAACAAATAGAATTTATTCGTGAGATTGATAAGATCAAAGATATTATTCGTAAAACACCTCGTTTTGATCTTAAAACCTATGAGAACGATGCTGAGCATTCGTGGCATATTTGTATGATGGCACTGGTTCTCATTGAATACTCTAACAGACCAGATATTGATATGCTTAAAGTACTTAAAATGCTCCTTGTTCATGATCTTTGTGAGATCTATGCAGGCGATTATATTTTCTACACTGAAAAGCAGGCTGAGAAAGAACAGAAGGAAAAAGAAGGTGCTGAGAAGATATTCGGATTACTTCCGGAAGATCAGGCAAAAGAATTTTATTCACTTTGGGACGAATTTGAAGCTAGAGTTACTCCAGAAGCAAAGTATGCACGAGTACTTGATAGGCTTGAACCTATTATGCAAAATTATTACAATGATGGTAAAGACTGGGTTAAACATAAGATAACTTCTGAAATGATTCTTGATAAAAATGCGATAATAAAGGATGGTTCAGAAGAACTTTGGATTTTCGTTCAGAGTATGGTAGGGGAGATAGTTGAGAAGGGAATAATAAATTAGTGATTAGTGACTAGTGATTAGTGGCTAGTTCGCACATTGGTTATACTAAATTTTGAGAGGAATAACATGAGCATCAAATCATATAGAGAATTAATAGTATGGAAAAAAGCAATGATAGTTGTTGAAGATATTTATAAGTTAACTAAAAACTTTCCAAATGAAGAAAAATTTGGTTTAACAAGTCAAATAAGACGTGCTGTGATAAGCATCCCATCAAACATTGCTGAGGGTCAAACAAGGAATTCTACAAAAGAATTTAAACAATTTCTTTATATCGCAAAGGCTTCAAATGCTGAAGTAGAAACTCAGCTTGAGCTAGCCTTTAGACTTAAATATATAGATAACGATAATTTTGATTTAGTAATATTAAAATTTGAAGAGATAAGTAAAATGTTACAAAGTCTAGTAACGAAGTTAAAATAAAAGTGGTTAGACCACTCACTTATTCCGATAAAACAATAGACAAAAAGCTTTAATTATAAGGGAAAGACTTAAGAGAAAAGAGAAATGCGAGGTACGAAGTTTCAAAACTAATCACTAGCCACTAACCACTAATCACTAACGGAGTATATATGAAAACATTGGGTATTGAAATTAAAGGAAATGTTGCTGTTTTTTGTGCAATAGAAGAAAAAGATGGAGCTGTCTCAGATATTACTGGTACTATAAAAAAGTTAGAATTAACTGATGATGAAAATTCTATCGAAGTTAATGAGTTTCTTAATGTAATCTATTTGTATTTTAAAGATATGAAATTTGATAAAATCGGAATCGTAAAAAGGAATAGAAACCCTAGGGCGAAATTTAGAGTTTCACCAATTTCATTTAAGCTTGAAGGATTTATCCAACTTTATCCTGATCTTGAAATTTTGTATGTTTCACCTCAGACTTTAAAAGCTTTTCTAAAAAAGAACACAATGCCATTTACTCCTAAGTTTAGTTATCAAAATTCTGCAGCTGAATTAGCTTATTATTTGGCGAAGAAGTTGTAATTTGTCAAATGACAAACTATGAACTATAAACTATAAACCATGAGCTAAAGTCAGAGGATTAGAAACAACTATAAACGATGAACTAAAGTCAAATGGGAAAAAGGAAAAAGAAATATGGTTTTAAAAGAAAAGAGTTTAGATTTTGCTGTTAAGATAGTTAATCTATACAAACATTTAAAAGATAAAAAATCTGAATATGTGCTTTCTAAACAAATATTAAGATCCGGAACATCTATAGGAGCAAATATAAGAGAAAGTAAACATGCTGAAAGTAACCAAGATTTTATACATAAGTTAGCGATATCTCAAAAGGAAGCAGGTGAAACAGAGTATTGGTTGATTTTACTCTTTAGAACAGAATATATTAGTAAAAATAAATTTGATTCTCTTAGCAGCAATCTCAGTGAAATAAGAAGAATGCTTGCATCTTCAATATTAACTGTAAAAAAGAAATTAAAAAAAGCTTAACCAATAATCGGTTTTTAGCTCATCGTTTATAGTTTATCAATTATAGTTCATATCTAACAAATTAAGGAACGAAATATCATGACAATAATGCACACGACTTACAAAGGTGATCTTCGTACAGAAGCTACACATTTACAATCAGGAAATAAGATCTTTACTGATGCGCCTCTTGATAATCACGGAAAAGGTGAAGCTTTTTCTCCGACTGACTTGTTCACAGTATCATATTCCACTTGTATACTTACTATTATGGGTCTTGCAGCACAGAATCAGGGATTTTCTATTGATGGAGCAACTGCTGAAACTGAAAAGATAATGTCGAAGAACCCAAGAAGAGTAGGGGAGATCATAATAAAATTCGTATTTCCTCATAATGATTATACTGATAGGGAGAAGAAAACACTTGAACGTATCGTTCCAACCTGTCCAGTTGGGGGCAGTCTTCATCCTGATATCAAACAAACTATTACACTGAGTTATAAGGGGGAGTAAATTTGAAAATTGAATTTATTAAAGTAGACGACAACGAAGAAAAGAGCAATCTGTGCAGAAAGGTGTTGGATGATCTGCCGTTGTGGTTTGGTATACCTGAATCTAATGATGAATATTGCAAAGGTGTGAAGAAACATAAACTAATCAAGATTTGCTATGATAACGAGGATATAGGCTTTGCTTCTATTAAAATAAACAATGAATTAGTTGCTGAGATTTACGTAATGGGTATTTTAACGAAATATCACAGAAATAATATTGGAACAAAACTTATTGAATACGTCGAATCAGATCTTAGAAAACATGGCTTCCAATATTTAGAAGTTAAAACTTTAGATGAATCGAAAGAGTCTGAGGAGTATAGAAGAACAAGGCTGTTTTATGAAAAAGCAGGTTTCATTCCTTTTGATGTTTTATACAATGAGTGGGGGAGTGATAACCCATGCTTGATAATGATGAAGAAGCTATAGAATATTGAAAAGGAGAAATCAATGATAACTTTACCATGTGTTTACATAAAAGTAAATGATACGAATAAAGCTATAGAGTTTTACAAAGATCTATTACAGGTTGATATTGAATATCAAAATGAAGATAGATGGGTGAATTTTAAATTCAAGAATGGCTTCAACCTTGCTTTATACAATAAACAATTTGACTTAGAGAAATTAAAGTCCTTAGATAATCCTAAAGAATGCTATAGTGATGATTACATTAAAGAATTGAGAGTAAGTAATACAAAAGTGGGGAATAGTATTATTCTAAATTTTCAAGTGGATGATTTGAAATCTGAATACGAAAGAATTAAAAATATAAAGTATGCTAAAGTTTCAAATATTATGTATTTGAATCCGGTGGTTCCTTATTATTATTTCAATGTTGAAGATCCTGATGGCAATGTTTTGGAAATAACAGGTGATTACAAATGACAAATGTATATTTTATTAGACATGCAAAATCAGACTTTTCAATAGAAGATGAATCAATTAGACCATTAACAAAAAAAGGTTTTAAAGACTCTGAAAAACTTTTAAAATTATTTAAAGACATTAGCATAGATAACTTCTATTCTAGCCCGTATGTTCGATCAATTGATACAATAAAACCTTTAGCTAAGCAAAGAGATAAAGAAATAATTGTACGTGAAGATCTTAGAGAAAGAAATATTGGAATGTGGGTTAATGATTTTTTTAAGTTTAGTAAAAAACAATGGGATAACTTTGATTATAAGATAGATAACGGAGAATCCTTGTTAGAAACACAAAGAAGGAATGTTTCTGAGATTAATAAAATCTTAAACAAGCATAAAAATGGGAATATAGTCATTGGCACGCATGGTACAGCTCTCTGTACAATAATTAATTATTTTCAACCTGAAATAGGGTATGATTATTTTCTATCAATTGTTGATAAAATGCCATTTGTTATAAAAATGGTTTTTGAAGGTAATGAATTTAAATCATTTGATACAACAAGGGATTATATATGAACGAAAAATACGAAAATATTGAGAAGTGGTTAAATTATCAGGAATCACCCTGGGCTAAAATGAGTTATGAATTAACTGAGCATGTTCTCAGAAAACATATCAAAGGTTCACATCTAAGTGTTTTAGATATTGGTGGTGGCAATGGCCAAGAAAGTCTTTGGTTGGCTAAAGAAGGTGCTAATGTCACCATCTTAGATATTTCTCAGAATATGTTGAACGATGCTCATAAGAAATATGAAGAAAATGGTCTTGAGGATAATATCCTAACAAGCAAAGTTGATTTATCTAAAGGTTTTAATCTCAATAAGAAATATGACATAATATTTATTCATAACTTATTTTCTTATCTAGATAATGTTGACCAACTATTACAACAGGCACATTATCACCTTGCTACAAATGGAATTCTTTCAATAATGCATATAAATAGATACTCAGAAATTTTCCCACCTATGATCTTTGAGAATGATCTGGATAAAGCTTATGAGAAGATAGATGCTAAGCGAACTAAGATAGACCTATTTGAAGATACTGAAGTCTATAGATATATAGCTGATGAAATGATAAAGAAGCTTGAAAAATATAATTTTGATAAGATCGAAAAGTATGGGATCATGTCAATGTGTCATTTGATAAAGGATAATGAGATTAAATTTGACAAAGAATATTATGAAAAGTTGAAGAAATTGGAATTAAGACTAATGCAAGAGTATCCATATTATGAAATTGCAAGGTTTAATCAGATCATTGCTAGGAAGAAATTAGTGGAAATAAATGTCAGTTAAATTACCAGTTTTAAAATCAATACTTTCATGTGATGGAATTATTGAGAAGATTCTTACACTTTATGATCTAGATATAGATATATCTTGTAGGTTTATAAGACAAGGTTTAAATGATACATATAAAATTGACACAAAGGATATAGTATATTACCTAAGGATCTATAGGTATAACTGGAGAACTAAAGAAGATATCAAATCTGAGATCAAATTGTTAAATCATCTTTCCAAAAACAAACAGATCAATTTGTCAACTCCTATAAAGAAAAAAGATGGGAATTATATTTCAAATATAGAAGCTCCTGAAGGTGAAAGATACGCAGTATTATTCAGTTCAGCTGTCGGCAATCCCTCCTATTCGTTGAATGCGAAAAAGTGTTCAAACTTGGGTAGAACACTGGGAATCATTCATTCAGAGTCTGACAAACTTAAAAAACTTGATAGATTAAATATCGATTTAGAACATTTACTTGATGACCCTTTAAAAAGATTGAAACCTTACTTTAAAAATAATATTGAAGATTTCCATTATCTAGAAAATATAGCTATAAAATTAAGTGAAAGGATTAATAAACTATTAACAAAAGATAAATCTGTTTTTGGGATCTGTCACGGAGATTTTCATCCTGGTAATATTTTCATGGATGAAAAAGACAAACCATCTGTTTTTGATTTTGACTGTTTCGGATACGGTTGGAGAGCATACGATATCTCTGTATTTTTATGGCATCTATGGGTCTTCAAAGAAATTGATCCGAAACAAAAAAGGGCTAAATCCCGGTTATGGAATTCATTTCTAAAAGGATATCAGGAGATCAAGCCATTATCAAAAGATGAGATCAAAGCTGCGGTTATATTTGTACCAATCAGATATATTTGGCTACTAGGTATTCATGCTAACAGCTGCAATGTATGGGGTGCGAGTTACATGGAAAGTGCTTTTTTCAAGCGATGGATAAAATTTATAAAAAGCTGGATTGAACATTACAAGATACTGCCTTAAAAATGTTCAGTTTCTAATTTATGATTTATAAAAAATGGATAATAATTATGAAACCAATAACACCTATATCCGGAAGCGATGTTTTTGTAGTAAATGATAAAAATCAAGTTCTATTAATCCTGAGAGCTGATAATAATCACTGGTCACTTCCCGGTGGATGTCAGGAACTGGGAGAAACTCCTGCTAATTGTGCTATCCGAGAGTGCAAAGAAGAAACCGGATTTGATGTAGAGATTACCGATTTATTAGGAACATGGAGTTCTATGAGCTATGAATTTATTAATTATCCCCACAAAGATAATGAATATTGTCACCTTATGTTCAAAGCAGATATTATTGGCGGAGAACGAACCCTTTCATCTGAAAGTTTAGATGTCGCCTGGTTTTCTGAGGATAATTTACCTGAGATCTCCGACGGGCATGATATAAGGATCAAATTCGGATTTGACTGGATAAATAATAAAATTACAAAACCTTATTTTGAGTGAAAAAAGTTGTGTGTGTGAAAAAGGAGAATTCATGAACTATTATATAATAACAGGAACTTCAAAAGGTTTGGGAGAAGCTTTAGCAAATAGACTCCTGAACGAAAATAATTGTCTATTCTGCATATCAAGAACAAAGAATTCAAAACTAATTTCTCTATCGGAGAAACATAATACCAACTTGATCTACTTTGGATTTGATCTGAATAAGGCAAACAAAATAGAACATCTGTTGGATGACATCTTCGAAAAGATCGATATCAATAAAGTAGAATCTATGAATCTGATAAACAATGCAGGTACAATAAAGCCTATTAAAACAATTGAAAAACTAACTTCTGAAGAAATCATTAACAGCTTTAATGTAAACTTGATAGCACCTACAATAATCGCTTCGAAATTCATAGAAAGAACTTTAAATTACAGCTGTGAAAAAAGGATTATCAATATTTCATCTGGAGCAGCAAA